>NZ_MAIF01000087.1:0-2377 GCF_001729395.1 Methanosphaera sp. A6
TAAAAATATCAAAAAAATATTATCTAATTATATTTAATAAAACAGGACAAAAAATTAAATTAATTCTTTTTATTTAAAAAATCAGGGTTTTTTTTAATATAACGCTTTTTAATAAATTTATTGTATTAAATTAAATAATTTAGTAGATTAAAATTTAAGATATTTTAATTATTATTAAAGAGGTGACTACATGTCTCAAAAAAGTTCTTCTCCTAGATGGGAAAGTAATATAAGCTTTATACTTGCCATGATTGGGTCTGCTGTCGGATTAGGAAATATATGGCGTTATCCATATGTTGCATATACCAATGGTGGAGGAGCATTTATACTTCCATATATTATTTCAATAATATGTCTTGGAATTCCATTACTATTTATTGAATATGGTACTGGATATAAATTCAAGTCGGGTATGAGTAAAATTCTTCGTAAAATTAATACAAAATATGAATATATAGGATGGTTTATTCAAACATCAACCTTTTTTATTTTAACATACTATGTATGTGTAGTAGCATGGAATCTATTGTATGTTCCATTAAGCTTTTTTAAAGGTTGGGGTTCAAATCCAGATAATTTTCTGAATACAGTAATACTAGAATCAACAACAGATGTAAGTGGATTGTTTCATATAGCAATATATGTTCTTATTGCACTTACAATTGTATGGATTATATTATGGTATATTTCACATCATGATATAAATAAGGGAATAGGTAAATTTAATAAAATATTAACACCCTTATTATTTATTATAATGATAATTATAGTGGCATTTGCTCTTACATTACCAGGATCAGGTTTTGGTGTATTAACTCTCCTAACACCAGATTTATCAGCAATTACTAATTCAGACATATGGATTGCAGCACTAAGTCAAATTTTATTTTCACTTAGTATAGGTATGTGTATTGTTGTTGCATATACTGCATATCTTCCAGATGATGTTAATATTCCTAAAAATGTACTACTTGTAGCTTTAGCAAATAGTTCATTTGAAGTATTTACAGCAATAGGAATTTTTGGAATACTTGGTTTTATGAGTACAACACATGGAATTCCTATTAATGAACTTGTAACACAAGGAACTACATTAGCATTTGTAGCATTCCCTCAAATATTTAATGTAATGGGATTTATAGGTTATATTATTGGGCCTTTATTCTTTATAGCATTATTATTTGCAGGTATAACATCAAATATTTCAATAATGGAACCTATTATCTTATCACTTAGAGATAAATTTGGTTTTGAAAGAAAAAAAGCAGTGACAATATGTTGTGTTGTAGGATTTATAATATCATTACTATTTACAACTTCCTTGGGAAGTAGTTTAGTAGGAGTATTTGACACATTCATAAATCAATTTGGTGTGGTGTTAAATGTAATTATTGAACTTATATTAATTACATGGATTTATGGAATTGATAAAATTCTACCTGGAATAAATAAGAATGCAACCTTCCTAAAAATAGGACCTAAATGGAAAATATGGATGAAATACATTATTCCAATAATTATATTCATAATATGGATTAAAGGTATTTCTGAGTCATTAATAACAAATGATACATTTACAAACACAGTACAATTGTTGTTATTGGTGGCATTGTTTATTGTTCCATTGATACTAACAAAAATTCCAGCAAAAGTTGAAGATTACTAAAAAACTAACATTAATTGTTAGTTTTTCTTATTTTTTTTTTTAGATTAATTTCTTTTAGAATTATTATTATAAAGAGATTTTTTATTTTTTTTTGAAAAAGTATAAAAATTGAGTGTATAGTTAATAAAAAAAATATAAATTCTTTTTTTCTTATTAATTAAAACACTATTTTTTTTAGTTTAAGATTTTAGTAGAATTAACTATTGATTCTATTGTAGATTCTTTAAATGTTTCATTCATTTTACCTTTAACAAATATGTGATATGTGTTGTTATCTTTACTATACCAGAAATGATAAGCATTACTTGTATTATTATCAACAGTGTTCATATCATCATCGGTGTCGTTATCAGTTGCATTTGAAACTATAACACCTTCAATAGAAATATTATTATAATTTGATGAATAATTTTCTATAGTGTAATTATTTGCATGTTTTTTGTTAAAATCATCAACTAAATCTTTAACTGTTTCATTTGTTTTAAGTCTATCAACTTTGATTATAGTTTTAGAATCAGATATTTTAATTGTTTTATCTGTGGAATTTATTACTTTATAACCTGTAGGGGTTGTAAAATTTAATTTAGGACTATTATCATTCATTGTAAAGAAGAATACTCCACAAACTCCTACTAAAACTATTAAAAGTATAACTAAAATACTTAATTTTTTAGTATCCATTTTAATCTCCCATTTATTTTAAAAAAAAGA
>NZ_MAIF01000088.1:0-3188 GCF_001729395.1 Methanosphaera sp. A6
AATTAATTATTTTATAATATAAAGAGTATAATTTTAAATAATTATCTTTTTTTTCTCATATAAAATAAATATATACATTGAATTTAGTCTTACTTAAATATTTTTTTATAAAACCTAAAAATACTCATATTTATATAAGAAATAGAATATAAATTCTACTATAGAATATTTAAATAATCATATTTGATTAATAAAATTTAAATAAAACTTCTTAAAGGAATTAATTTTATATTCTATTAAAATTAAAAAAGGTGATATAATGGCAAGACAACAAAGAGGATATGTAGATAGAACAAGAGATTTTCTAAAACAAGAAAAAGTAAAATATTTCATTGGGGGAGCAATAGCAACAGTAGCTATTGGTAAAATCTTAGAAACAGAAATAGCACACAATGCAGCAGTATCTGCTACAGCAGGAATACTAAATTTAAAAGATTCAGTAGAAGAAAAAGTAGAAAACATTAAAGAAGATGCAGAAGACATTCATGCAGAAGCTCAAGAAAAACAAAAAATTGAAATCTACGGACCAGAAGATGAAGAAGAAAAAGATGAAGAAGACGAAGCAGAATAAAATTTTTTATTTTATAAACCCCTTAATCTTTTTTTAATGATTATACTAAATTGAAGGAAGTAACATGAAATTTAAAATAGTTTATGATAACAACAAGGACATAATACGTGTTCGTGCAGGAAGAGCTGCATTCACAACCAGTGAAGGATATGGATTATCCCAATTACTTTCCCAAAAAAAAGGTATCAAAACTGTTAAAGTTTCATCTACCAATGGTAGTATTCATATAAAATACTCTGGTAATAAAAACAGAGTATTTAAATATTTAGCAAACTTAAAAAAATCAGACTTATATGAAGCTGAACCAACAACTGAAGAACTATCAAGAGAAACTAATAATCATTACATTAATAAAATACTTAAAAAAATAGTTGGTAGATATGCAGCACAACTCTTTTTACCAACACCACTTAATATTATTAAGATTGTTTATGAATCTATACCATACATAGTTAAAGGTATTGATAGTTTAATACATATGAGAATAGATGTAGATTTATTAGATGCAACATCCCTTGCTGTAACATTAAGTCAAGGAATGTTTGGACCAGCAGGATCTATTGTATTTTTACTCGGATTATCAGAAATACTTGAAGAATACACAATAGAAAAAACAAAACACTCACTTGAAAACAGTTTAATGTTAAATATAAATAAAGTATGGATTGAAACTGAAACAAATGAAGAAGTACAAATACCATTTACACAACTTAAAGAAAAAGACAAAGTTATTGTAAGAACAGGTACAATCATACCTGCAGATGGTGTTATTATAAAAGGAAATGCTGAAATTAACGAAGCAACAATGACTGGTGAATCATTACCAGTATCTAAAAATGTTGGAAAAGCAGTATTTGCAGGAACAATTGTTGAAAATGGTTCAATAACTGTTGAAGTTGAAGCAATAAATGAATCAACTAGAATAAATCAAATCATTGATTTAATTGAAAGTTCTGATAAACTCAAGGCAGGAATCCAAAGTAAAGCTGAAAAATTAGCAGATTCAATAGTTCCATGGAATTTTGCAATAACACTATTAACATATATTATAACTGGAAGTACAATAAAAGCTATTGCAGCACTAACTGTAGATTATTCATGTGCAATTAAACTTGCAACACCAATATCTATCATATCAGCAATGAGAGAAGCTTCAGAAAGAGAAGTTGTTGTTAAAGGTGGAAGATATCTTGAAGCTTATGCAACAGCAGATACAATAATATTTGATAAAACTGGAACATTAACTAAGTCATGCCCAGAAGTTGCTAAAGTTGTATCTCTTGGTGCATTATCTGATGAAGAATTACTCAGACAAGCAGCATGTATTGAAGAACATTTCCCTCATAGTGTAGCTACTGCTATTGTAAATAAAGCTAAAGAACTTGGCCTAAATCATGGAGAAGAATTACACTCTGAAGTAGAATATATTGTAGCTCATGGAATTGCAACCACATTAGATGGAAAACGTGCCGTATTAGGTAGTCAACACTTTGTACTTGAAGATGAAAATGTAAAAATTACAAAGGAAAAAGAAGATATTATATCTGAAAATGTTGATAAATATTCTGTAATATACTTTGCTATAGACAGAGTACTTGAAGGAATTATATGTATATATGATCCTCCACGTGATGAAGCAAAAGTAGTGCTTAATAAACTTAGAAGTTTAGGAATTAAGGATATTGTAATGCTTACAGGAGATTCTGAAAATGCCGCAGCAACAACTGCTAAATTATTAGGAATAAATCATTATAGATCTCAGGTACTACCTGAAGATAAAGCAAGTATTGTAGAAGAAATAAAAGAAAAAGGCAAGAAAGTAATAATGGTGGGAGATGGTATTAATGATTCACCAGCATTATCTGCAGCTGATGTATCTGTAGCAATGAAAGATTCATCTGATCTTGCTAGAGAAGTAGCAGATATTACCTTACTTCGACCTTCATTAAATGATCTAATAACTATTAGATTATTAAGCCAACAAATGCTTGATTTAATACATAGAAATTATAAATTAATACTTCTATTGAATACAACATTCATGGCATTAGGTCTTAGTGGAGTTATATCCCCATCTGCAACATCAGTATTACATAATGGTTCTACAATGCTTATAGGTCTAGATAGTGCAACATCTAAAAATTATGAAATAAATGAAAGTGAAATTATTGATATTGAATAACTTTCACTTATTTAACTTTTTTTTAACTTGATTTAAAATAGTTTTATCCAAATAAAAAAATTAATCTTAATATATTTATACTTTTTTTCATAAAAGTATTGAATATGAGAAATAACAAAACCATAGTAATAATTGTAGGGATTATTTTAGTAGGTTTACTAATAATTAGTAATGGATTATTGAATTTTAGTTTTAATGAAAATAATTCAACAAACAATATTTCAACTAGTGATAATAATTCTAGTTATAACTCAAGTAATGTAGATAATTCACAAAAAAACAATATAGAAACAAATGTTCAGTCTAAAAACTCAATAGATAAACAAGCAAATACTCATAAAGCTTCAACACCAAGTAGTAGTGAAAATAATCCTACTAGTAGTAGTGATAATGTTGCACAACCTACTCCTAGTGATAGTTAATGTAGTACTACAT
>NZ_MAIF01000089.1:0-2508 GCF_001729395.1 Methanosphaera sp. A6
AAATAAATAGACAATTTAACAATTATGTTCTTTCTATACCCACAAATCTCATAGGAACAGTTAATTATGATAAATTCATATTTCATGTAGGAAAAAATGATATTGAACGAAAATATAATCTAAATACGGGTTTTATAGCACAAGAAAACGAAAATGCATATATGATATAAAGGATAAATATGATGAAAGATTCACAGATAACTGGAGTAATGATTCAGTATTATAAAATATGTAAAAGAGAACTATGGTTTTATATGAATCAAATAAATATGAACTATGATAATAATGATATTGAAATTGGAAGATTAATACATGAAAATAGTTACAAAAGAGAAAAAAAGGAAATTCGTGTAGATAACTTAGTATTTGATTTTATACAAACAAAAGATAAGCTAACAGTATTTGAAGTAAAAAAATCAAGTAAAATTACAATCGGGGCATTATATCAATTATACTACTATTTATACACATTAAAAAACGCAGATATAGAAGCAAAAGGAATGTTAGTATTTCCAAAAGAAAAGAAAAGAGAATCCATAGAACTAACAGAAGATATAATTAAAGAAATTGATGATATAATTAAAGAAATTAAGAAAATATCAAATGAAACAAAACCACCTCATGAAAAACAAAAACCCTACTGTCAAGGATGTTCTTTCAGAGAACTTTGCTTAATATAGGTTGTGATACTATTAAAGAACCATTATATATTAACTCAAATGGGATATTATACCGAAAAGAGAATACACTTAAATTTAAAAATAAAGAAGTTGACACAAGTATACCAATTCACGCAATCAATGAAATAAATTGTTATGGAAAAGTTTCATTGCGATCAGGAGCAATATCATTACTACAAAAAGAAAAAATAATAATAAATTTCTTTAATAAATATGGATATTATGAAGGATCATTATACCCAAAAATAGCACTAAATTCAGGAGTAATAGTAGTGAAACAAGCATTAACATACAATAATGAAAATAAACGATGTTTTATAGCTAAGGAAATGGTAAATGGAATGAAACATAACATGATAAAAACATTAAAATATTATAAGAAAAAAGGAAAAGATGTTGATGAACACATTCAAAACCTTGAAAATGAATCAATTTTAGATGGAAATATCAATAGAATACTCTCATCCGAAGGAAAATTATGGCAATCATACTACCCCTCATTTGATAACATCACAAAAAAATTTCCAATAGAAAAAAGAGAATTCAAACCACCAAAAAATGAAATGAACTCCTTAATATCCTATGGAAATTCATTATTATATACTACAACACTATCCGAAATCTATCATACCTACCTTCATCCATCAATAAGTTTCCTGCATGAACCTCGTGAAAGAAGATTTTCACTTGCATGTGATCTAGCAGACATATTCAAACCATTAATAATAAGTAGAACTATATTCAAATTGGTAAATACTAATATAATTAATGAAAAACACTTTAAAAAAGATGTGGGAGTATATCTCAATGAAAAAGGAAGACAAAAATTCATACAAGAATACAATAATAAACTTAAAACAACAATAAAACATCCACAAATTAAGAAAAAAGTCTCATATAGATACTTAATAAGATTAGAAGGATATAAATTAATCAAACATATACTTGAAGATAAAACATACGAAAGCTTCAAGACGTGGTGGTAGGAATATACATATTAGTAATATATGATATTAAAATAGAACGAATAAATAAAGTATACAAATTTCTTAAAACATATTTAATATGGATTCAAAATTCAGTATTTGAAGGAGAAATAACAAAAGCACAATATAAAACAATGATTATAAAACTAAAAGAATTAACAGACGAAGATGAAGATTCAATAATTATATATAAGATACCTAAGAAATATTTAAATAAGGAAGTACTTGGAATAGAAAAAAATCCAATAGAATTTATACTCTAGGTCCACTCCCCTATAATTTTTACAACATTAGGGGTGGACTATAAACAACTACTTTTTTAAACAATCACAACAGTTTAAAGAGTAAAATACGAAAAATTTTTTGGCGTTTAAAATAGACTTAATAGTATGAAAACCGGATTTGATTAAAACGTATTACCCAATCATATATTTCGTTTAAAATAGACTTAATAGTATGAAAACTAGATATTTCAAATTTACAATTACCATTTAAAAAAACGTTTAAAATAGACTTAATAGTATGAAAACAAGAACGTTTTGCTTCTAATTCAGAGTATAATACTTTTGTTTAAAATAGACTTAATAGTATGAAAACCCAATGAGGAAGAATATCTCGGTCTAGAAAAAGGAGGTTTAAAATAGACTTAATAGTATGAAAACAAGGAAATTATAATTATACTCACCAGTATGATATTAAGTTTAAAATAGACTTAATAGTATGAAAACCAATAGAGGAATAAAAACAATGTCAAGTATAATAAAAGTTTAAAATAGACTTAATAGTATGAAAACTTGAGGTAGAAATAGATAATGAGTTAATTAATGAAAGTTTTAAATAGA
>NZ_MAIF01000090.1:0-2519 GCF_001729395.1 Methanosphaera sp. A6
AGATACATGGATAGAACATAATGGTCATTATTATAGAATATTAAGTCAAGCCCCTTCAAGTGTATTTAATAAAGCTTCAAATGAATTTAATATAACATTAAATAGTTTTAAGTTAAAATAAAAAAACTTTCTTTTAATATTTTTTTTAAAAAAATCAATTTTATCTAAAAAATAGATTATTACATGTACATGTATTTTAATATATTTCTAAAATTAAAATACATCTTTATTTTTATAAAAAAACATTTAAATAATTTCATAGTTTATGATAAAAAATTACTTTTATTTTTCTTTTATTCTAAAGTATTTGTATAGGCTGATTCTTTTTCTAGTATATTTTAAAAATTTATTAATAATACTATATACAATATTTAATTAAATAAAAAAAAATATAGAGAGAAAATAATGACAGATAGAATAGAAAAAATATTTACTAAGTTTGCTAATGAAGAAGAAGAAGCATTGAATAAAATGGGTATGACAAAGACAGAATTTATAGAAAATGCAAAAAAATGGTCTGAAACTGAAGATGGAAAACTTGAAATTCAAAAATTCATATTAACACAAGAAATAAGTAGTCTTAAGAAACAAATAAGTGAAATTGAAGAAAATATAGTAAAAAAAGAAAATTCAATAAAAGAAATTGAAATTGAACTAAGTAACCTATAAATGGGGGATTTATAATGGTTGAATTAAAAATTAACAAAAAGGTAATACGAGAAAATGATGATGAAAACAAACCAATGTATGTAGAAATACCACCAGAAATTATAGATGCCTATAGACTACATGATGGTGATAAAATAGAATGGACCTTTTTTATTAACTGTAAAAATCAGAAAAAAACAACATTTACAAAAAAATATACAGGAATGGATTAAATAATCTCTTCTTTCTTTTTTTTATCAAACAAATCTAAAAAAGTAATTCAGACTCTCTAATCAATGAGTAATTTAAATACAATCAGATAAGAATATAGTATTTAATGGCGAAATTTCATTAATTAAATTCTTAATATTCTTTGACTGGGATAATAATGAAATATCTCCAATTATTATTAGTTTTTTACAAGATCTGGTAATTGAAACATTTAACTGATTCTGATTTGATATGAAATTCTCCTGAAACTTCGATAACATACCTTCCCTACTTTTACAAAAACATAATATAATAACATCTTTTTGTCTTCCCTGAAATCTATATATTGTATCAGTTTCTACATTCAAATTGTTCTTATATAATAATCTTTTTATATGGTTTTTATGCCTCCTATATGGTGTAATAACTCCAATACTATCACTATCAAAATTCATATTTATAAGACTAACTACTATTTTTAATACAAGTTTTGCTTCATATTTATTACAACAGCCTTTACTTATATTATCTTCAGTATATTCCATGTTAGATGTATCTATAAATGTTATAGGTGATTCATTTAATAGAAAATTTCTGTTGTTTTTGAGAGCTATTTTTTGATTTCTTATTTTAGTGTATGTTTTCAATTTATTGTTATAATATAATTTACTTGCTATTGCAGATATTTCACTGTTCATTCTATATTGAATATTTAGAAATGTTGAATATTCAGGATATTTTTCTATTAAATAATTAAATATAGACTTATTTAGAATTAAAGAAGCATTGTTATTTATTATTGGCTGTAATTGTTTATTATCTCCAATAATTATAAACTTTTTTGTTTTCATTAAGGCTATAAGAGCTAAATATAATGGAACCTGACTTGATTCATCCATAATAACATAATCAAAATTAATATCATGTATTAAATAATTTGATGATGCAATTACAGTTGAGGCTACTATTGGTATTTTTTTTATTATATTATATTCTATTTTTTCTCTGATTTTTTCTATTTCTTCTTCTAAATTATAGATAATATCTTCCTTTTCTTGAGTATTTATATGTTGTGTATATGAAATATTATCATCTAGTCGTAATAGTTTTCTAAATATTTTTGATATTATTGATTCATCAGATGATTTCTCAATATTAAAAGAATAGTTTTCATAACTTTTTTCTTTTAATTTTCTTATTTTTTCCTTTCTTTTAATTATATGAATATATTCTGGATCTTGTTGGATATGATTGTTAATTGTGTATTTTTTCGTGTTTTTACT
Organism: Methanosphaera sp. A6; assembly: GCF_001729395.1. Classification (NCBI taxonomy): domain Archaea; kingdom Methanobacteriati; phylum Methanobacteriota; class Methanobacteria; order Methanobacteriales; family Methanobacteriaceae; genus Methanosphaera; species Methanosphaera sp. A6. The sequence continues at coordinate 2,142 of NZ_MAIF01000090.1, forward strand.
AATTTTTAATTCATCGCCAAGTCTAAGTATGTTATTTTGAGGTATCATATCTAATTTTTCTATTATATTATCTAAAGCAATATGTGTATGGGCAGTGATGAGAATTCTTAAATCTTTCTTATATAATTGATTGATTATTTCAACAATAGTATGTGTTTTACCAGTACCTGGAGGTCCTTGAATTATATGAAACATATTAGTTGTTAATGATTTATTTACAGCTATTGACTGATTTTTATTAAGATTTCTACATTTATATTTAGATTTTTCATAGTTAGGTGGTCTATAATCAAATAATATATTTAATAGTTCAGTATTATCTTTATCATGGTTATTCAATATATTTAATTTTAATTCTTCTAATTTACGAATAATAAT
>NZ_MAIF01000091.1:0-2367 GCF_001729395.1 Methanosphaera sp. A6
AATTTACACTTGAAATATACTTTTATAATTTAATTTTTTTTTCAAAGAAAAATTTCATTACACTTGAAATTCATGTTTCTTTTTTATATTTCCAAAATATATTTTTACTTACACTTGAAATGTACCTCTCATATATTTATTTTATTTTAGATAACTTTTTTTTACACTAGCAAAGTAAGTCTCACTATTTGATTTTATTTTTTTGTGAAAAAAATTACATTTGAAATACACCTCTATTATATACTTTAAAAAAAATAATATAGTAATAATGATATATGAAAGTTTAATATATGGAATTTCAATAATATTCCTAGCTATACTAATTGATATGATACTTGGTGAAGTTCCAACAAAAATACATCCAGTAGTTTACATGGGTAATATAATTTCAAGATTAAAGAATTATTTACCTAACACACGATTTTCTGGACTTTTAATAGTTTTAACAACAAATTTTATTGTTGTAGTAGTTACATTGTTATTTCTGATTATTTTAATGTTAATAAATCAATGGTTATACTTAATATTTGCAGCATTAATTCTATCAACAACATTCTCAATAAATTTCCTAATTAAATCAGTACAAGATATTCAAAATGATTTAAATGAAGATATTAATAAGGCACGAAAATCAATGTCATATCTTGTAAGTAGAGATACTACTCAATTAACAGAGTCTAGAATAACATCAGCAGCAATAGAAACACTATCAGAAAATATTACTGATAGTATAATTTCACCATTATTTTACACAGCACTACTTGGATTACCATTTGGAATATTTTTTTCAATACTATTTGCAATGATATATAGAGCATCAAATACAATGGATGCAATGCTTGGATATAAAACAAAAGAATTAATTGATGTAGGATATTATCCTGCAAAACTAGATGATCTATTAAATTACATTCCAGCAAGAATAACTGGATACTATGTGATATTTGCAGCATTTATATTAAAATATGATTATAAACAATCATATGATGTTATGAAAAAGTATGCTTTAAAAACACCAAGTCCTAACAGTGGTTATTCTATGGCAGCAACTGCAGGAGCTTTAAATATTAAGTTAACAAAGGAAAATGTTTATGAATTAGGATATGGAACTGATAAATTAACTAAAGATAAAATAACACAAGCAATAAACATAACAAAAGTAACTTCTATTTTATTTATAATTACAATTCTAGTAATATACTTAATATTTATAGTCTTATTAATGTAGGAGGTATGTTAATATGAAAATAGCAATATTATCTGTTACAAATCAAGGTAAAATAATCTCTGATAAATTATATGAAAATTTAGTAAAAAATCCACTTATATTACATATACAACAGTATCATAAAAATATTAAAAGTACTGTTAAAGAAATCTTTGATAAATATGATTGTATTATAGCAATAATGGCTTCTGGAATTATAATCAGATCCATTGCACCCTATGTAAATTCAAAATTATCAGATCCAGCGGTGATATTAATTGATGATCATGGTAATTTTGTTATAAGTCTTCTTAGTGGACATATTGGTGGAGCTAATGATTTAACAACAAAAATAGCATCTATTATCAATTCAACACCTGTAATTACCACATCAACTGATGTGAATAATAAAATAGGTATTGATTCAATAGCAAAACGTTATTATTGTCATATTAAATATCCTAAAAATATACAATACATTAACAAAGCATTAGTTGATAATAAAATTGTTGATTTATATCTTCCATATAAGTATTCATATATATTAACAGATAATATTAAAAGTTCATATAACATTCATTTTGATGATAAAATAGATTATATTAAATCCATCTATGATAATCATGAAGTTATTTTAACTTTTAAACAGTTAGTTATGGGTATTGGTGCAAGACGTAATATATCTCCATCTAAAGTTAAAAATGCAATAGAACAAGCATGTAAAATACTTGAAATACCTGTGGAAAGAATTGATTTTTTTGCAACAGCTGATGTTAAGAAAAATGAAGTAGGAATACTTGAAAATATAAAACAATTAAATAAATCTCTGAAAATAATACCAATGGATTCTATTAAAACTTATCAAAATGAGGAATGTTCCAAGTCAGACTTTGTTATGAAACAATTTGGAGTAAAGGGTGTTTGTGAACCAACGTGTTTAATAGCAAATGATAATTCTCATTTAATCTTTAAAAAAACAGCATATGATGGTGTTACAATTGCAGTATCATTGAATGGCTAAAAAAAAGTTACACTTGAAATTCATGTCTTTTACATATTTTTTATTTTTTTTTATTTTTCTTAAATTATTTATTTGATATTATTTAAACTTTTTTTAATTTATTTTTTTGAATAAGACATAATATTAATCATTAGAATCA
>NZ_MAIF01000092.1:0-7876 GCF_001729395.1 Methanosphaera sp. A6
GAATTTTATTTAAAAAAGAAAATAAAAAAATAAAGGATTGATTTAAAAGTGTCAAAGATTTTATCTAAAGAAGTGGTGATGGAATGGATACTTATTTTAATTATCTTTTCTTTCATGTCTGCTATAGGTAACTATATAGGTTATCATTATCCATTTCAAGAATCCTTATATGGTATGTTTATTTTATGTGCTATAACCTTACTAGGACTAATAATAGAACATCATATTTCATATAACATACCTGCTATTATTTACATAAGTATTATAGGTTTAATAGTGGCACTTCCATGGTCACCAATATCAAGTACTATTATATACTATACATCAAAGGTAAATATTGTATCATTAACAACAATACTTCTAGCATATGCTGGAATAGCTATGGGAAAAGACTTAGGAGAATTTAAAAAAGTAGGTCTAAAGGGTATTATTGTTACCTTTTTTGTAATATTAGGAACATATATGGGTTCTGCATTAATTGCACAAGGAGTTTTAATGTATACTGGAATGATTTAAACTCCTTTCTAAAAAACTTTTTTTTTAAAATATTTATATAAAATTATAGTTACTAGTAAAAATATTAAAGTATTATTCTATAAACTATTATTATACTATACAAAGGTAATAATTAACATGTTTAATAAAAAGATTATAGAATCATCAAGGGAACTTCTTGATTATAAACTACACATCACAGTACTAATTTGTGTTTTAATATCTCAAGCTATTGGAACAGTTACTATAACAATAACTTCAGGATTTAAAATTATAATTCTACCTTTAATATTTTCATTAATACTAGTTACAATTTTATATTTAGAAAAATATGTTACATGGATTACTAAAAAACAATCAAAAACTTGTGGAAAAATAATGTTAATTATTATTGGACCATTAATTGCAAAATTAGCAATAACAAGTGGACAAAATATTGATTTATTAGTAAAAACAGGAATAGCCATATTTCTTGAAGAATTAGGTGATATAGGATCAATATTTATAGCATTACCTGTAGCATTGTTACTTGGTTTTAAACGTGAATCTATTGGAATGACAAGTTCCATATGTAGAGAGCCACAAATGGCAGTTATAATAGATAAATATGGTCTTTCTTCAGATGAAGTTAAGGGATTTATGATAGTATATCTTATTGGAATAATACTTGGAACAATTTTTATAAGTATAATTGCAAGTTTTTCATATTTAATTCCACTACATCCATATGCATATGCTTTAGCATGTGGAGTAGGAAGTACAAGTATGAATGTAGCAGCAGTATCATCTCTTATAACTCTTCATCCTGATTTATCAAATCAGTTATTAGCATTTAGTGGAATATCTAATTTAATTTCATTAATACTAGGGGTATATGTGTATATACTCGTATCATTACCATTAACAGAGAAATTATATGCTTATATAGAACCTATTGTAAGTAAATATATTTTTAAACGTTAATTCTTTTTTAGACTTTTTTTATTTTATTTTTTTGAATTAGACATTATATTAATCATTAGAATCAAAAATATAATTAGTAATAAAAATTTTTGGAGAATTAAATTATGAGTGAATATACATTAGAAAATATAGCACAAGTTGTAGAAATATTAAGAGAAAAAAGTCCATTAACACATTGTATTACAAATGTAGTTACTGTTAAAGATTGTGCTAATGCTGTTTTAGCAGTAGGAGCATCACCAATAATGGCAAATGCTCCAGAAGAAGCAGAAGAAATTGTAGGTATTTCTAATTCACTTGTAATAAATATTGGAACATTAACTAAAGAACAAATAGAAACAATGAAGAAATCAGCAAAATTTGCTATTGAAAATAATAAGCCATTCATACTAGATCCTGTAGGTGTAGGTATTAGTAACATTAGAAATCAAACACCAATCGATATTATTACAAATTCAAAACCATCTATTATTAGAGGAAATCTTTCAGAAATCAAAGCAATAGCAATGATGTATGATATATTAGATGAATGTACAATGGCAAAAGGTGTTGATGTAGCTCAATGTGATATTATAAACAAAGATACATTAATTTCTAATTGTAATCTTATTAAGAATATTTCAGAAAAATTAAATACTACAATAGCAGTATCTGGACCAATTGATATAATATCTGATGGACATGATGTATACACAATAGAAAATGGTGATGCTATGATGTCTAGAATAACAGGTAGTGGATGTATGTTAGGATGTGTACTTGGAGCATATCTTGCAGTAACAAATCCATTAGAAGCAGCAATTACAGGTACACTTGTAATGGGTATAGCTGGAGAATTAGCTGCAAAAACAGCAAGAGATAATAACAAAGGAACAGGTTCATTTGGAATATATCTTATAGATGAATTATCAAAATTAAATAAAAGCACAATACTTTCTCAATCAAAATTAAATAAAATGTAGGTAATTGAAAATGGATATTGATTATAGTGTCTATTTAGTAACTGATCAATTTGATTTTACTGAATCAGAATTTTTAAATATTATAGAGGAAGCTCTAAAAGGAAACACTACTATTGTTCAAATAAGAGAAAAAAATAGTAGTACAAGAGATTTTTTAAATCTTGCACAGAAAGTTAAGAAATTAACTGATAAATATAATGTTCCATTAATTATTAATGATAGAATAGACATAGCTCTTGCAGTAGATTCTGCAGGAGTTCATCTAGGTCAAGATGATATGCCTTGTAAAATAGCAAGAAAAATTATAGGACCAGATAAAATTATTGGAATCAGTGCTGAAAACTATGGGGATGCACTCCAAGCACAAGAAGATGGAGCAGACTATTTAGGTATAGGTGCTATAGAAAAAACTCCAACAAAAACAGATTGTAGTGTTATTTCAGAAGAGGATCTAAATAAAATTAAAAAAACAATAAAAATACCCCACGTAGCAATAGGTGGTGTAAAAGAACATAATACTAGAGAAATAATAGATAAATATGGCTTTGATGGTGTAGCAATAGTTTCAGCAATTATGAAAAGTGACCTTCCAAAAGAAGCTGCAACTAACTTTTATAATCTAGTAAATAGTAAGTTAACCTTAGATGATGTTTATGCTGCTATATATGGTGTTATTGTAGGGGATGCTCTTGGTGTTCCATATGAATTTAAACCTAGATCTACACTACAAAAAACACCTGTAACTGGAATGAGAGGTCATGGTACTTATGATAAACCAGAGGGCACTTGGTCTGATGATAGTTCTTTAACATTAGCATTAGCTGATAGTTTAGTATATGGTATAGATTATGATGATATAATGTCTAGATTTAGTAAATGGTTATATCAAAACATGTATACTCCAGAGAATGAAGTTTTTGATGTTGGACAAACTACAGAAGAAGCAATCTATAATTATACAATGGGTGTAAATCCATTAGATTGTGGTGGAGTTGAGGAATATGAAAATGGTAATGGTTCTTTAATGAGAATAATGCCATTATTATTATATATAAATAGAAAATCAATCGATGAAAAAAGTGCTATTGAATTAATAAATAATGTTTCATCATTAACACATGCACATAAAACTAGTAAAGCTTGTTGTAATATATATAATTTCCTAGTACAAGCTATTATTGAAAATAGGGAAGCTAATAATCTTAAAACTTTAATTAAAAAAGCAATTGAAAGGGCTAAAAAACAGTATCCACTAAAAGAATATCCAGAATTTAAATCTTTATACGATGATCTATTCTTTGATTCAGGAGAAAATTTAGATAGTACTGGATATGTTGTAAATGCATTACAAATTGCATTCTATGCATGTTATCATAGTAGTGATTATAGTGATGCTGTGTTGTGTGCTGTGAATTTTGGAGAAGACACTGACACAAATGCTGCTATAACTGGTGGGATTGCTGCTTTATACTATGGTTATAAATCTATTCCACCTAAATGGATCGATGTTATTATAAATAAGGAATTAATTAATGAAGTTTTAGATGCCTTTAGTGAAGGTCTTAAACATTATTAATTTTCTCCTATTTTTTTTAGTATTTAATGAGTTTGGACCATTGTATATTTTTATCTAAAATTCTTTAAAAATTAGTTCTAAACCAATAGCAAATCCCATATCTTCATCATACCATCCTTTTTTCTTGTCTTGATTCATATATAGTATGCTGTATGCTTTCATTTTATAGGTTTCATACATGACAGCCCCAGGATATTTTTTATTATATTCTAAAGGATTAATATCTAACATATATACTAATTTTGTTGGATAGGCATCTGTACTATTTAATAACTCATTTTTTATAGATTTGGCATAGTGTCTATCGATTCTAATTTTTCCACTAAAATCTCCTGGAAGTGTATTATACCATTCAAGATAGTTTAACATTTTATTTTCTTCTTTTTGAAGTATGTTTTGAATATTTTTATCAATAGTCATCTAATCACTCAATAAAAAAAGTTTTTTTTTTATTTTCTTATAAAAAAGGTTGGTGGTGATATTCAAGGTATTATTCTTGAATTATTATGTCTTTAAATTGTGGGAATTCTTCAATAAAATCATATATTTCTTTGTCAAGAAATTCTTCATATCTTTCCTTTTGATTTGAGTTAGGATCTGCATATTTATATTGTAATTCTGTTCTTTTTGCATATGTTTTTTCTAGTCTTTCTTTAACTTTTGGGTCAAAATTATTGAATTTTGTTGGTCTATCATGGTCATGTCCTTTATATGCAAGTCCTATGGTATTGAATCTGTATGGCATGATAGTACCAGCATTTAATGCTACTTCATACATTTCAAAGTAATGTTCTGTTATAAATTCATAGTTTAGTGTAACTGTTGATTCTTTTATGTGTTTATCGAATTCTTTTAAGTTATTTATATATTCTTCATCCCAATCTTTTCCTATACTCATATTATCACATCTTGATTTTTATTTTTATAACTATTGTTATAAATACTTTAGCTTTGAAAATGAAGTTATATTAAAGTATTTCGAGTAATATATGCTTAAATAACAATTAAAAGGAGATATTTAAATAGATTTTAGTAAAAACAGGTATATTATCCAAGTATCTATCTTAAAAATAGTATTATTATACAAGTGATTCATAATTAATTCATCATGTAGTATTAGATTAAAAGATGGTAAAAAAATTAGAAATGATAAAATTAGTTAAAAAATTAATTGTTGCACATTGGAATAAACATTAATTTACATCTACCTTATTTATATGTTCTACTTTTTCTACTACTTCTACCAATTAGAAATATTATATTTCAAAAAAGAGTATAATAATAAAGAGGATTAAAAAAAAGAATTATAGGAATTCTAAGACATAAACAAATACTTTCAATATACATTAGTTTATGATATACTTAGTTAAAATGTACTTAAAATGGGAGCTTTATGTTATATTGGTAAATAGTAGGTTTATGTTATTGGTGGTTAGTTATGTTACTAGTGAATTTCATGTGATGGTTGTTAGTTAATATTGTTAGTATTATGCTAAAATGATTATTTCTAATTATTCTCATGAATATTCAAAATATAACAACATTTTAATCTATCATGTTTTAAGGTGTTGGAAAGAATTCTCATCTATTGATATGGATATGGAATTATCTGGTCATACACATGAGTGTCAATTTATTCCTGAAACATTATTTACTAGATTATTATTTAAATATAATCATGGACTTTTTTTAGTCAAGAAGTAGCAGAAAATAATATAAGAACATCATATTTATCTGTAACATATGGAATAGGTTTCTTTGCAGTACATATATGTTTAAGTACTTCTTTTGAAAATACTTGTTTTAAATATAAATAGAAAATAATTTTTTATTTAAAAAAATAATATAAGATAAGGGGATTTTTTTTTTAATCTACCTCTACACTTATATATTTAGATTTATCTGATACTTTTTTTAGTACTTCAAATAAAAGTGGTGTCATACATCCTGTATTTATTATATGTATCGTGGTTTCTTCCTCTATTTTTATAAGAAATTCATATAATCTATCTATATCACCATCATATTCTGGAAAATTAAATAGATCTTGTATATAATATATTGGATCTTTTCTTATTAATTTACCATTTATATCTATATACTTCATTTAATCACTACTAAATGTTAAATAATTACTTTCACATGCTGCATCATAGAATGTGTCATATAAATCCTTAGATATTTCATTACTATTTATTAGATGAATCTCTGTTTTTACACCAATACTTGTAAGACAATCATATAAAGCATCAAGATTTCTTCCATAATAATCTGGTAAATCTAATTTTTTAATTAAATAGTCATGTGTTTTAAGTTTAATTTTTTTACCATCTAATATTACAATATTCAATATTTTTCACCAAATTTTTCTATATTTCATTAAATGTTTTATAGTGATCTGTAGTGTAGTAGACTTTATAATTTTCAGTAGAATATACTATTCTTTTGGAACCACGTGTGGTACCATTTGCATCAATATCACATTCTATATATTTTGATGTACTAGTTGGAAGTATTTTCTGCCTATTTGTAAAAACATCTCCACCAATACTTTTTCCAGGTGCATATTCTTTTAATGGACCACCATTCCATCCAAGTTTTTGTGCTTCTTTTTTAGTTATATAATTACTTGGAAGTTTATGATATTCTTTTATATAAGCTGCCACTTCATCAACAGTACAATATTGTCCATTTTCAACAATATGTATATTGGTTGTATTATTGTTACTAATTATATTATTATCATGGTCTGATAGGATATTTACTCCAAAAACACTACCTAGAATGGCAATAATAACAATAGTAATTACTGATATCATTTGTTGATTAATAAAATCACCTCTTATTAATTATTCTATTGATTATATTTAATAAAAAGTTAACTATTTTTTAAAAAAAGAAATATGTTGTTATACTACATATTCTAGTATAACAGCAAATATGGTTATAAACATTATGATTTCAACAATATAAATAAAGAAGTTATGAAACAAGCTATGATTTGTTACATTTTTCCTTATTATGTTGTGTAGATTTGGATTGAATTGGGTTGCATATACACTTGCAACAATAAATGATATTATTAAAACCCATACAAGTACATTTATTAGAATTTGAATAAAATCTGTATTCACAAGTATAAGTGATGTTACTGGCTCTAAGGATAGGTATGGTAGGAATTGTCTTGTAAATATTCCAAGTATTGATGTTGGTGTTGTTGTTACAATGTATGAATTTAGCATAATAATATATAACATTATTATAATTGCACCTATAATTGCAGTCCATAGATAAAAGCTTGTTTTATAGAAGAGATATTCTGATTGGAAATCTATTTTAGTTTTAGACTCATCATATTTTTTTGTGCCTTCATAGTGTACTGTTAATATATAGTCTTTTCGTGATATTGATGAGGTTATTGTTGCTGTTCCATCTTTTGAAATTTTTCCACTACCAACAATTTTTCCTTTCTTTGAGGTAACTATAACTTTTCCTTTTAAAACAGGTGCATTTGTTTGGGCTTCAGTAACTTTTACTGAAACAGTATACATTTTCGTGTTAGAATTTACTATTTCTGCATCTATTTTAGTTTTTATTTTTTCATTTTCTGTATTCATAAAATTAACCCCAAATATTTTATTAGTTTGATTTTTTTCAAACTTAACAACAATATAGGTATATTCTATAAATAATAATAATTATTTAGAAAAACATTGTTGATATTTAATTTTTGTATATTAATGTATGTCGTAGCTTATATTAATTATTTCTCTTTATAAACATATATTCTAATTTAATAAATTCCTTATTATTTTAATTATTATAAAGTATTTGGTAGAATAATTTAGAGGAAATTTGTTTTATTATATAATATATATTT
>NZ_MAIF01000093.1:0-14963 GCF_001729395.1 Methanosphaera sp. A6
ATTTAAGGTCGTAATATTCTTTTAGAACTATAAATTATAATTTAAATTATAATAAAGTATATTTTATAGAGTGTCTATATTAGATCTAACCTAAGAATTTTCTTAGTAAAATTAAAATTTATTTTAAAGATTAATCTTATTATAAATTTTATATCATTAATATAAATGGAGGAAATAATGAATGAAAAATAAGAATATATTACTTTTTTCAGTAACAATGCTTATTTTACTACTTGGAATATCAATAGTATCAGCAGCAGACACAAACAACTCATTACCAACAAGTGCACAGATTACTAAAGATATAAATACTATAGAAACACCAACAATAACTCAAAGTGATAATAAAGTAGATAGTAATAAAGTTACAGATAATAAAGATACTAACATTCAAAAGTCTAGTAAAACAATAAAAAACACTGAAATTCAAGATATTACTAAAAAAAGTAATGTACAAACAAGTACAAAAACACTAAAAAAAGATACATCTAATGATGTACGTAATGTAACTGATTATAATTCATTAAAACAAACATGGACAGACCTTGATACTAATGGAAATAGTCAGACCAATTACACTATTAATGTTAAAAATGGTGAATATAACTTTGATGAATGTCTCTCTATTCAAAACAAAAATCTTACCTATTTAACAGTAATTGGAGAAAATAAAGAAAAAACAATTTTTAATGGACAGAATAAAACTCGATTATTCTTCTTAAATAATACTAACTTAAATATTACATTTAAAAATATAACATTTAAAAATGCTGCAGCAACAAATTCATCAACTAGTGGAGCAGGAATAAATTCAAATGCCCTATTAAATATTGAATGTTGTGCATTTAATAATAATAATCACTTCACTGGTAGTGGAGGAGTACTTTGTGTAATGGGTGCTAAAACCACTATAAAAGACAGTAGTTTTAATAATAACTCTGCTAAAGGTTTTGGTGGTGTAATATATTACTTCTCTAAAGGTCAAGTTGTGGTAGATCATTGTAATTTCACAAGTAATCATGCAAGTAATGGTGGAGTATTTGCAAGGAGTGGATATCCTCCAATGCTCAATGCTTCATACTGTAATTTCATAAATAACAGTGCAAATTCAAACAGTGTATTATATACCTACTGGTTATATAACACAGCACCACACTACATAACAAACTCCTTATTTATAAACAACACAAAACAAACAATAGGTATTTCTGGTCAAAATGATGCTATTATGGTATTGGATAATAATTACTTTGATGGAGAACTAACACCAAGTAATGTTTATAATACTGGTCCATTACTCACAGTTAATAATAATATTGGGGTAGTTGCAAATCATAAATCCCAGGGCACTGTATTTACACAGGCTGATAAAAAATTAACATTAAATACTATTGCTCTTGGAAAATACAGTGATAATAAAGTAACAAGTATTGGATGTAGTGGATATTCTATTCCAATTACAACTGATGCTTCATACATTAATACCACAGGTATGGTATTAAGTAGTAGTAATGATTATACAGCAACAATTGATTTAACTAAATTACCTGAAAACTTTGATGACTTCTCAATCTATGCAGATGGAGTTAAAGTAGCAACAGTCACATATAAAAAGACTGATATTCAATTAAGTCCAATAACTGCAAAAACAGGTAGTACAATAGTAATTAATGCTACATTTACAGAAAATGGTAAACTTCTTGAAAAAGGAAAAGTAGCATTTAAAATCAATGGAAAAACAATAGGATATGATAATGTATCATTTGGAAAAGCATCCCTTACATATAAACTACCTGACTATGCAGCTAAAAAATACAATATTACAGTAGTTTATGGTGAAAATAATAAATATGTATCAGCAAAACAAAATACAACACTCACATTACAAAAATTAAATACAAAAACAACATTCACAACAAAAACTATTAATGATACATTAAGAATCAATGTAAAAACCATTGATGAACATAATAAAACAGTAAACACTGGTAAAATAGCAGTAAAACTCAATGGAAAAACAATAGGTCTTTATAATAATACTGATAGTGTAGATTATAAAATTCCACAATCATGGACAAATAAAAATGTAACAGTACTTGTAATATATGGTGAAAATTCAGTATATAATACAAGCAGACACCAGGAAAAAATAACAATAAAACAAAACAATCTTAAAAACAAACAAAGCTCAATGAAAAAATATGATATTATAGTTAACTACTATGTATCATCTACAGGCTCTGATAGTAATAATGGAACACAAGAAAGTCCATTTAAAACAATTGCATATGCAATAAGTAAAACAACGAATGATAAAATTTATAACATCTACCTAACTGGTACATTTAAAGGAGTAGGTAATACTAATCTTACAGTACCAGGAGATTATAAAATAAATTTCATTGGACAAAATGCAACAATTGATGGAGAAGCAAACTACACAATAAAAGAAACACTTGATACTGGTGAATACTATTGGGGATCAAGTACCATATGGTATCCATACCTTAATGCTAGTGGTAATTGGGCTATGAATATTACAAAAGGAAATGGTCATATAACAATAAGTAATCTTACAATACAAAATTGTTGGAGTGCTGGTGGAAGTGACATATCCTTATATAAAACAGCAACAATTGATAACTATGGAAACTTAGAAGTAGATAATGTAAACTTCATTAAAAACTGTGCTGGAGTAGGAGCAGGAATAAGAAATAATGCTAATGCAACAGTTATAGTAAGAAATTCCATGTTTGATGGAAATAGAAAAGCAAGTAGTACAGGTAACTATGGAGCAGGATTATATAATAATGGTACAGCAACAATAATAAACAGTACCTTCCAAAACAACCTTGCACGTTGGGGAACTGTAACATCAGACAAAAACTTAACAATAATAAACTCTACAATAAGAGATAATATAGGATATGATGGTGGAAGTACATATAAAACAGGAAGTGGAATAACAATAAACACAGGTTCAACAAACTTCTATGCTATAGGTTCTATTGGTGGTATCAACACAGTTATTGATGGATGTACATTTATTAATAACGATCAATTAGATGTATCTGCTGATATGGGAAACTTAAACCTTACAAACAACCTATTTAATAGAAGTACTGGTGTAGTTGTACCATCTTCAAGTGCTGGAGAAAATCTTAAAGTTAAATATTATATTTCAAACAACACATTCATATCACCAATAGGCTCATCATTATATAACAGTCTATCAAGTACTGATAATGTAACATTAGCACTAAGATTATCAGGTCAATATAACTACACTATTACAAACAACAAAGTTGTAGATCTTAGAGGTACTAATTCTAAAGCAATAGAATTAAGTGCTAATCATGCAGTAATTAAAAACAACACTGTAGATAGAAAAATCTCAATAAATGGTGATTATAACACAATAACTGATAACAATGTAACAAGTACCCTTGATTTATATGCAGTAGATTTAATTGCAGGTTACAGTAGTCTTGGTTATAATACAGTAGTAAACAACTACCTTGTAACAGGTGGATTTAAAGGAAATGCTGCAGTAAATTATACACAGAGAACAAATATTGTGGAAAATAACACACCTGAAACTTTAAGTATAGAAGTAGATGACACAAACTTCAATAACTTCTTTGATAGTGAAGGTAACTTATTACCAAGCTTTAAAAATGTAGAACAAGTACAAATAGTTGGAACATTAACAAATAAAAACATTAAAGTTAACAAGGAAATATCAATTTTCCAAACTAATAAAAAATTAACATCATACAACATAACAATAACAACAACAGAAAATGGTAGAGTTGATGTAAACTCATTAATAATAGTAAATAACAATAAAAAACCAGTGATAATATTAAATTCACTTAATAATAAAATAGAAAAAACAAATCTAAAAACAGATAATACTTACACCATAACAACAACAAAAACAAACAACACAATTATAAACAATGAATTAGTAGCAGATATACTTGTAGGAGATGAAAGTGTAGATGCACCAGCAGATAATACAATAACTGGAAACACTCCAACATACATAAACTACCTATTATCCAATAAAACATATGATAAATACTTTGATGAAAATGGAATAATAAAAAACATATCTACACAAAAAGACATACACTTTGTAGTAGATGGAACAATAGCAAATAAAAATTTCATACTAAACAACAATAGAACAATAACAATAACCAACTACAACAATGCATTACTTATTAATTCAACAATAACAACACTAGGAACAACAAATCTTAACATGTCCAATATTGCAATTATAAACAAAGATAAAGTTGCAATAGAATTAAATACACCAGCAAACACTATAAACTACAACAACATAACAACAAATACCAATGCAGTAAATATAATAAATTCAACAAAACTAGAATTTAACTACAACAACATAGTAGTAAATAGTACAAACAATGTATCAGCAATTACTATTAAAGATTCAAATAGTACTGAAAATAACATAAAATACAATAAAATTGAAACATATGGACCTGCAACAGATGTAGACTGGACTACAGGACGTGTTGGAACAACATCAATAGAAATATTAAATACAACTGGAATACATTTAGTGTACAACAACATAACAACCACATACAACAGTATAAATGGAAAATATGATACTATATACTCAATAAACATGATAAATCCTGAAATTTCAAGTACACCAAATACTCTAATAGACAACCACATATACACATATGGTAATAGTTATGCTTATGGAGTAAACTATATAAATCAAACATCATACCTATCAGGAGGTTCTATTACAACAGAAGCTAAAGTACAGGCAACAGGAGCACAAGTTACAACATCAAAATCATACTATTGGTATGCCATCAATGTTTATGGAATTATGAATGTTAACTTTATATCCTCAAGTCCAGTAGCATATGGAGTAATACTCTCTGCATGTGATGATTTAGTAACAAGTAGAAATAACTTCAAATTAAATGGAAACACATCCATTGGTATTAGTATATATGGTACAAGTAACAACACCATAGAATTTAATGACTTTAAATTAAGTGGAAATTCAACAAAAGCAATAGAAGTAATAAAATCAAATGAAATCATACTTAGATCAAACACCATAACAATACTTAGAAATAATCCTAACTATCCAATAGAATTATTAAATACAACAAAAACAGAAATAACAAAAAATACAATAATCACACCAACACAATACACAGTACTTGTTGATAAAGACTCAACACTAAACAGTATAACAGACAACATACTCTATGCTGGAGAAACAATTGCAGATGAAACAGTATTAACACTTAATTCAAACAACAGAGTAAGAAATAATACTCCAACATCAATAACTAACTTCTACTTAAATGATAACACATATGATAAATTCTTCTATGCAAATGGAACACTACGCCCAGAAGTACCAACTGGATTAACAATACAATTAACAGGAAGTTTAACTAATAAAGTACTAAACATAACAAGACCAATAACCATAATAGCAGATAAAACAAATTATATTAACACAACAATAATCATATCCTCAGATAATGTAACAATAAAAGGAGCAGAATTTACTGGAGAAAACACTAAACTAATAGTAAATGGTAATAATAATACTGTTGAAATAATAAGTTTCAATGTTGATAATACACAAAGTAGAAACTTAACACCAATAATAGTAAATGGTCAAAACAACAACATTAAAATTACATCTACAATGAGAATAAATAGTGATACTAAATTAAATTCAAATATTACAGTTATAACAATAAATGGTAAAAATAACACAGTAGATGTTGATGGTATTACTCCATATTATATGAATAATGTAATTGGAATTCTTTTAAATAATGCAGTTTATAATAATGTAAATCTTGGATATATGTATGCTAGTAACTCTAATGTATCAGAAAATATTGTACTTAGAAATTCAAACTACAACAACATATATACAAGACAATCAGATTGTGGAAATGTGGAAAAATATATTCCTCTAACACTTGATAATTCCTCATACAACAATGTATCAGGATGGTTTAGTCAAGGAAATCCAATTAATACAACAGCATTGATTATTAAAAATAATTCAAATAACAATAAAATCAATGGATTAAGAATATCATTCCGGAATGGTATATTAGATACTCCTATAATCATAGAAAACTCCCATAATAACACAATAGTAAACTCTCAATTCACATTTGAAAACTATGAAGGATATGTAATTGTAATACGTGAAGGTATGGGAAACCTTATAGAATACAATGTTCTTAAAAGTCTAACACTTGATGGAGATATGGCAGTAATACAAGAGAATAAAAATGATACAGTAAATAATATTGTACAATACAACACTGCAACAACAGGTAAACAAGTAAAAATAGATCTAACAACACCAACAACTATTCCTATAGATACACCACAAATAACAATAACTGCAAATGTAACAGTAAAAAATGGTACAATGTGGAATTCACCATATGTTCCAGTAGAACAAGGAACACTTAGTATATACATAAATGGAGTAGAATACACCTACACCATGAATGGTAGTATTATAAGTATGGATTATACCCTAACAGGCAATGAAAATGGTCAATTATTCATAGAAGCAGTGTATAAAGATCAAAAAAGAGAAAACAGGTATACAATAGTAAATAAAACCATCACACTAACAAAATACACTCCAACAATAATTGTTGGAACCAACACAAACAACTCTACAACAATACTAACAGCAATAATCCTTGATAACAATAAAAATATCATATACAATGGACGTGTAGCATTTAAAATCAATGGGAAAACAGTAGGACACTCAGAAATTAAAAATGGATTAGCATTACTTGTACTTGATACACGTAACTACAATGTAGGAAACTATACAGTAACATGTGTATATGGTGGAAACAACCATTATACAGAAGCAACAGGTGAGAGTATATTAACAATTAACTCTCTTAACATAAAACAAGTAATAATACCAGTAACTACAAAAACTGGAAGTACAATTACACTCACATCATACCTTACAAGTGATGATAAAACACTAGTAACAAATGGACGTGTAATATTCAAACTTAATGGTAAAACACTAAAAGATGAATTTGGAAACATACTCTATGGCTCAGTAACAAATGGTATGGCAAGTATTACATACTCATTACCAAATACAATGGCTGCAAAAGATTACATACTAACAGCAGTAGCTGCAGGACACAACTATGATAGAATAGAAACAAACACAACATTCACAGTAGAAAAACAAAATACACAAGTAATACTTAATCCACAACATGTAAAACGTAGCAACAAAACACAAATCACTGCACAAATAATTGATGAAACAGGAAACTTTGTAACAGGAACAACAAAAGTAGCAATAAAACTCAATAATAAAACAATAGCACATACAACAGCAAGTAATGGAATACTAAATACAACACTTGACTTATCAATATACAAACAATCATACTTTGACTTAACAATAGTAGCTGGAGAAAATAACTTATACAACAGTAGTAAATCAACAAATGCACTGATTATCGAATAAATATGTATCATATGTTATCACAAGGAAACATAAGAAGGAGGGATGTGGTTTAACACACACCTCCTTTTTTTTTATTAAAAAAGGTATAATATGAATACAATAACAATATTATGGTTAATTACTAACTTTTGATATAAGATTTTTTTGAATGTAAAACAGTAGATTGTTTAATGGTTAAAAAAACTCTCATAAATAGAATATAAGTAATAAGTTCTGATTTTAGGTAATTAATTATAAATCTCTAAAAAAATAAAAATAAGGGAATCTTTTTTTTAATCTTCACGTAGATTATACAGTGAAGATATACTTCTTGCTAGGAATATTTGATAGTAAGCTGTTATTATTGATGTTAATATGTATGTTAATCCTATAAATGTTAATGTAAATATATTGGAATTCCAGAATAATCCCATGATTTGTCCTGAAACAATTCCTACACCCATTGATACTATGAGTATTATGAATGTTGTTAATGTAGTTATTCCTGTGAAGATAATTAATATATCAATATATAATTCAAGATATGTTTTAACACCTATTGATTTAATTATATTGATTATTTCCATTATATTCAAGGTTTTAATTACATCACCATTATTATAAACCATGTGTGGTGTAGATATTAAGAATAGGAAAAATATTACAAGCCATAATAGAATTGTAAATAATATGAATAAGTAGAATGATATTCCTAAGGCTCCTACAAGTATTCCAATAATTAATACTAAAACACATGGTATAATATAGAATAATTTTGTAAGAATTACTCTAAAACCATTTGATAATAGATTTGTATAGTTATTAAATTCTGGTAATGGTTCTATAAAGTTTATTACACCTTTTAGGGACTGTTGTTGTATTCTATAATAATATCCTTCTGCTATAAGTAAAGGTATTATTAGAAATCCAAATATGTATAATATGGATAATTGTAATAATTTTTTAGTGTCTTGTTGTGAATAATCAACAGCATCCTTAAGTATTTCAAAGATCATTTATTTCCTCTTCTTCATCTAATAAGAAAACATCTTCTATTTTTTCTTGTTTTAAAATTTTCGTTATTTGGTATGCTAAAATTAATGATGGATTGTATCTTCCATGTTCAAGGGCACTGATTGTTTGTCTTGCAACATTAACTTTTTTAGCAAGGTCTTGTTGACTAATTCCCATCTCTTGACGTAAATATCGAACTTTAGTTTTCATATAATAAAAACAACACCTTTTATACCTATTACATTCTTATTTGTATCTTCTATTATTTACTATTTAAGAATATAATCTAGAGAGTAATATCTGTTTTTGTAAAGTATAACCAAGATAATATGAATCCAATTATAGATATGAGTATTATTACTGTAAATGGTATTAGTGGACTTTGATTATATATTAGGCTATTTATATATGGTTGATATGTTGATAGTAAATATACTGCTGTTCCTGGATTATATACTGATAATTTATCACCTATTGACATTACATTTGCAAGTACCATTGCCACTCCACATATAATACTTGGAATTATATTTTTAAGTAGCATTGTTATAAAGATAAATGGAGTTATTAATAAAAATAACAATACATCAGCAATATATAATTCCTTTAAGAAAATCATTAAGGATTGTGTTGTTAATTGTGTTGCACCTCCAATGTATCCTACAAATATTGTACTTAAATAAAATATAAGTGTTAATATTGACATCCATATGAATATCACTACTAGTTTTGATATTATAAATTTAGTTCGTGATAATGGTGTAGTTATCACAGTTTTAAGGGTATGTTCTGTGTATTCTCTATTGAATATGTATGTAGCAAGTAGTATGTATAATAGAAAACCAAATAATAGTGTTACATATTCTAATGATTGTTCAAATAATAGGCTGTAGGTAAATGTTGATTCTATTTTAATCATCATAACAAGTAGTAGTATTGCTGGTACTAAACTTCCAAATAGTGTTATTGTAAACATTCTGGAACGTTTAAGTTTTAGAAATTCACCTTCTATTAATTCAAACATTCTATTTCATCTCCTATTACTTTTAAATAGTATTCATCTAGGGTATCTTGTTGTATTTTAATTTGATATACATCTATGTTATTTTTTACAAATAACTTATTAATTTGACTGATTTTATCGAAGTCTTTCCTTATTATTATCTGATTCTTATTAATTTCTGGTATTATTTTAAATGCTTTTTTAAGTATATATGATGCTTTATAGGTATCTGATACTTCAATTTGAATGTATTTTTTAGTTTTTTCCCTGAATGTATTCATACTTATTTGTTCTAATAGTTGTCCATGGTGTATTATACCAATTGTATCTACTAGTTGTTCTATTTCTGAGAGTATGTGGGATGATATTATGATTGTTGTATTGTTTTTTGTGGCTAATTTCTTTAAATATTGTCTAATTTCCTGTATACCTAATGGATCTAGACCATTTATTGGTTCATCTAATATGAGTATGTCTGGATTGTTCATGATTGTTAGTGCTATTGCTAGTCTTTGTTTCATTCCAAGAGAGTATGCTTTAACTAATTTTTTATTATTAGTAAGTCCCATTGTATTTAGTGCATGTTCTACTTTTTCTTTGTTGTAGTTTCCTTGTATTTTAGAGAAGTATTTTAGATTTTCAAATCCTGTTAGATTTTCATAAAATCCAGGTGTTTCTATTATAACTCCTATTTTTTTGTATATGTCTATGTTTTCTTGGGGATTTTTTCCAAATATTCTTATTTGGCCTGATGTTTTTTCACTTAGATTTGTTAAAAGACACATTGTTGTTGTTTTTCCTGCACCATTTTGTCCTAGTAGGCCATATATTTCACCTTCTTTTATTTTTAGATTTAGATTATTAACTACTGTGTCATTTTTATATTTCTTTGTTAGATTTTGTGTTTGAATTATGTATTCCATTTTTTTCCTCCATTATTGTCAACTATAAAATATATTTATTGTTAGAAATACATTCCAAATGTTAAATATATATTCCATAAGTTAAAATTATATTCCATAGTATTTATAAGTATGGTATGAAAAAATAAAATAAAAAAAGAAATAAAAACCCTTAAATAATAAATAAATGGATATAATGGATTTCTTTTAAATAATCCCCAATATTTAAAAAGTTATGTGTAAAATCTCAAAAAAACAATTGAAGAAAACTTATTAATAACTAAATATAAACATCATATTTAATTAAAAATTATAATGATGAAAATATGTATGAAAAAATAAGAGATTCACTCTATGAAATAAAAACAGAACGTCCAAGCTGTACAAGCTATCTTATATTAGATGAACAGAAAAATATTCTAATAGACCCAGGACTATATCAAAAATTTGATATGTTAAAAGAAAATATTGAAGAAATTGGAATAAAAATAGAGGATATAGATATAGTTTTAAATACTCATGAACATTATGATTACTTTGGAGCAAATAAATATTTCCAAAATACTGCAATAATAATGGCATATAAACTAGCATCTACTAAAATAATCAATGCAGATAATGAAATAATAAATTGTAGATGTAATAATGAAAATCCTGATGGATTTCAGATACATGTAGGACTTGAAAATAATAATGTTATAGAAGTAGGTAACTGGACACTAAAAGTATTATACACACCAGGACACACATCAGGTTCAGTATGCTACTATGAAGAAGAAAAAAGAATACTATTTACTGGAGACACAGTATATGCCAAGGGAACAATATCTGACTTAAGCTACTCTGGAAACTATGGATCATACATTAAAAGTCTAAATACACTAAACTCTCTAAAAGTAAATACAATGCTACCAGGTCATGGAGCAATATCAACAGATGTGGAAGAAGATCTAAATAAGGCAATATTAAATGCAACAAGAAGATATGAAGGTATGACACAATAAAAAAAAAAGTGGAGTAGAATAAAACTATATTCTACTTTAAATCCCTATTTCAGGGCAATATCCATAACAGTAAATTTCTTACTATTTTTAGAATGTTGGTTTTCAAGTCCAACATTTAAAGTAAAATTAAAATCCTTTTCAACAACATCATTTAATTCATCAAATGCAAGATTTAAATTCTCATTCATTAAATTATCAATCTTATCAAGAATCATTTTATAAGCCTCACAATAAGGATCAACACATTCTACCCTATTATCAGTAATTGTAAGAGCATTATATGGACATCCACCACGACAATAATCCATATGTTTACAATCCTTACAATTCTCATCAACAAAATCCTTATAATCAATAAGTAATAATTCAGCCTTACTACTCATTAAATCATCATATGATGGCTTATCACTAACATGTCCAATAACATATTCTGGCATATCAACAAATCTATAACACGGATAAATACTACCATCAGGGCCAATAGCAAAAGTACTACCCATACAATCAACATAAGTACATACAAAACCTTTACGCATAAACACAGCCTTACATAGATGATCAATATTTTTTAATTCTATAACATCAGCTAAGTTGAGATATTCATCAAGAAGATATAGTAATAATTCACCATAATCCTCAACATCAAGGGCAAAATTATCACTTTTATGACTTTTAATAGAAGGAAGTGCAGGATGAATCTTCATATTCAATCCATTTTCCTTAAAGAAATTAAAAATTTCCTCCTTATGTTTAATAGAATAATTAGTAAAAGTACTAATAAAACTCACATCTAAGCCATGTTTTTTTGCAATCTCATAACCCTTCATTGTTTTTTCATAATATCCAACACCACGTTGAATATCATTAAGTTCTTGAGGTCCATCAAGACTACTGCCTATTGGAATTTCATACTTTTTGAATAAAGAAGCTAACTTATCATCCATTTTCCATAGATTTGTTTGAATTGCAAAGGCAGGATATAAATCACTAAGCTCTTTACTTATTTTATCTAATGAATATTCAAAGAACTCATAACCTGCAAGTAAAGGTTCTCCTCCATGGAATGTGAAAGTAACAGGTTCTTTCTTAAAAGTCTTTAGCCACTCAACAATATCATCCATTGTCTTAGTAGACATACAAAGAGATGTTGTCTCTGAACTCCAACAATAACTACAATTTGCTGGACATCCCATTGTTGGTATTATCATTACATGCACTTATATCACCTAATTAATCTTCAAGATAGTAGTATTCACCTTGTTCTTTTTGTTGTCTGTCAAGATAACTATCTGTTTTATTTACTCTTGGTCTGTTTGTTTCCTTATCACGTCTAAATGAAATATCAACATCAGATAAGAATTTATTCATAGCATCTCTTAGGTGAATTGGTGCTGTTGAATGACCAGATACTCCAGATTCACCATAAAATACCATTGCTTTATCAGATATATAATCAATAAAGATAATATCATGGTCAATAATAATAGCTGATGTATCATCCCTTGTTATTAAGTGTTTTATTGCTTTAGCAACTTTTAGTCTTTGTTCAACATCAAGGAATGCTGTAGGTTCATCAAGAAGATAAACATCTGCATCTTGTGATAGAGTTACAGCTGTAGCTAATCTTTGTAATTCTCCACCAGATAATTTACTTACTTGTTTATCAAGAATCTTATCTAAATCAAAAGGTTTTGAAATATCTGTTTTAAATACATTTGTTCCATAACCCTTTGCATGCATAAATAAGAAATCTTGTACCGAACCTTCAAAGTCAGATAAGATATACTGTGGTTTATATGCAATTTCAATCTCTTCTTCAACTTCACCACTATCAGGTTTTACAACTCCAGCTAATATTTTAGCGTATGTTGTTTTACCAATACCATTTGGTCCAAATGCTGTTATTACTTGACTTTGATTAACTTCACCAGCATCAACTTTAAGTTCGAAGTTATCATATTTCTTATGGAAGTCAGTGTATGTTGTTATTGTATCTGAGTCTATTAAATCACTTGGTGGTCTTATTTCAAATTCAATTGGTTGTTTTCTTATTCTTATATTTTCTTCTTTTAAAAATCCATTAATATATGCATTGATACCAACTCTTACACCACGAAGTTTAGATACAACACCATATCCTCCTTCTTCACCATACATCACATGAACATAATCACTCATAGCATCCAATGTTGCAAGGTCGTGTTCAATAACAAGTACGTTACGATTTTCTTTTGTTAAATCCCTAATTACTTCTACTGTATTTAGTCTTTGTTTAACATCAAGCCATGATGTTGGTTCATCTATATAATAGAAGTTTGCATCTTTAAGAACTGAAGCTGCTATTGCAATTCTTTGAAGTTCCCCACCAGATAAATTTCCTAGTCTACGATCTAATGTATTTTTTAGTTCAAGTTTTTCAACAACTTCATCTAATTTATTTCTCTCATCTACACCTTCAAGAAGTTGAGATACCTTTCCTTTAACTACTTTTGGTAGTTGATCCACCATTTGTGGTTTATATGCTATTTTTATCTCATTATTACTTAGTTTTTTAAAGTAATTTTGTAATTGTGACCCTTTAAAGTATTCAATCACATTATCCCAAGAACCTTCTTCATTGTAATTACCAAAGTTTGGTATGATTTGACCTGATAATATATTTAGTATTGTTGATTTTCCAATACCATTTGGTCCAAGTAAACCTACAACAGAACCATCTTCTATTGTTGGCATACCAAATAATTCAAAACTATTTGGCCCATATCTATGAATTGGCTTATCATCTAATACTTCGGGTAGGTTAATGATATTTATTGCATTGAATACACACCTATTTACACATATTCCACAACCAGAACATAGTTCTTCTGATATCTCTGGTTTTTTATCATCTTCACTTATTATTATTGTATCTTCTTCCATTCTTACTCCAGGACAATACTCAATACATGCATAGTTACATTTCTTTGGTTGACATTTATCCTTTTCTAAAATAGCAATTCTAGACAAAAACAACTCCCCTTTTTAATATTATAAAAAAAATAATTTATTTAAATAAAAATCTCTTTAATTTTCTATAAATATGAAAAATAATCACTATTATCAATGATTTATCAATAATATTTATATCTATAAAGATATATATTTATTTAGAATTATTATGTCACTGAAAATAAGGGTAATATCCAGTAACTTAAAATGTTTATTATTAGGGGGAGATTTATTTCCATTACTTTTATTTTGATTTATGTATAACATATAGTAAATGTGTGATTATTTTGGACAAAAATACGGTATTATCATATCTTCTTATCAATACATCACCTAGATGATTCTGAAAAAGAATTTTTATACAATCATCAATGATTGATAATATGTCATGGCTTAAAGAGATTGGTTAGAGGAATGTTGATGTATTTTATAAATTTTATTGTTATTTTGTAATTTATGGATAAAAATTATTGAAACTTGTTTTTTATATTATTTTTTAGAAAAAAATA
>NZ_MAIF01000094.1:0-2745 GCF_001729395.1 Methanosphaera sp. A6
CTTGAAGATACAACATATAAATAAATAACATAAAAATTTAAATTAATAGATATAAATATAATTATATAATATTTACTAGTATTTTATAAAAAACAAAATATTAACTTAATTACATAAAAGATTATTTAAAGTTGGAGGAATCATTATTACAGATATGATGTGTGGACTTGAAATCCACGTACAATTAAATACAAACTCAAAACTATTTTGTAGTTGCCCTACAAACTATCAATCTGCACCAAACAACACAAATATATGTCCAGTATGTTTAAATCAACCTGGTGCAAAACCATATCCACCAAACCAGGCAGCACTTGATAATGCTATAAAAGTAGCATTGATGCTTGGGTGTGAAATTTCTAATGAAGTTATTTACTTTATGAGAAAACACTATGATTATCCTGATTTATCTAGTGGATATCAAAGAACATCAGTTCCAGTAGGAATAAAAGGAGAACTAAATGGTGTAAGAATACATGAAATACACGTTGAAGAAGATCCAGGACAATATAAACCTGACAGAGGTACTGTTGACTTTAATAGATCAGGTATACCTCTTATTGAGATTGTAACAGAACCTGATATGAAATCACCAGAAGAAGCAAGAAACTTCTTAAATGAATTAATTCGTGTACTAAACTACAGTGGTAGTGCACGTGGTGAAGGTACAATGAGAGCTGACGTTAACATTTCAATTGAAGGTGGAAAAAGAGCAGAAGTTAAAAATGTTAACTCTATACGTGGAGCCTATAAAGTACTTAAATTTGAATTAATAAGACAAAAAAATATTCTTCGTAGAGGTGGAGAAGTACAACAAGAAACTCGTGCTTATCTTGAATCTCAAATGATTACAGTACCTATGAGATTAAAAGAAGATGCTGATGATTACAGATACATACCAGATCCAGATCTTCCTCCATTAAAAATTGATCCTGCACATGTTGAAGAAATTAGACAAAATATGCCTGAACCTGCTCACTTAAAAACTGAAAGATTCGTTGAAGAGTATGGTATTGACAAGAAAGATGCAAAAGTATTAACTTCAGAACTAGAATTAGCTGATGCATTTGAAGAAGTATGTAAAGAAGTTGACGCTAATGTTGCTGCAAGATTAATGAGAGATGAATTAAAAAGAGTATTACACTACAATAAAATACAATATGCAGAAAGTAAAATAACACCTTCAGATATCGTTGAATTAATTAATTTAATAGAATCTAAACAAGTAACACCAGAAGCTGCACACAAACTCATAGAACAAATGCCTGGTAATGATAAAACACCAACAGAAATTGGTAATGAAATGGATATTATTGGTGTTGTTGAAGATGATGCTATAGTAAATGCTATTAATCAAGCAATAGAGGAAAATCCTAATGCAGTGGAAGATTATAAAAATGGTAAAGATAATGCTGTAAACTTCCTTGTTGGTCAAGTAATGAGATTAACTCGTGGAAAAGCAAATGCTGGTGAAACTAATAAGATGATTAAAGAAAAATTAGATCAGTTATGATTTTTTTTCTTAATTTTTTCTATTAAATGGAGTGGATAAAGATGAGTGATTATAAAAAAGTTAAAGATTACATGACACGAAACGTCATTACAGTAAATTCCAACATGCCCATAAAAGAAATTAAAGAGATTATTAAAAAAACAGGACATGATGGATTTCCAGTAGAAGACAATGATGAAATTGTTGGCATAATCACAGCATCTGATCTTCTTATTAAAGATATAAGTCCAACTGTTGAAGGTATGATGTCAAAGGATATTGTTATAGCCAATGAAGAACTATCTATTAATGATGCTGCAAGAGTTATGTTCCGCCTTGGAATATCAAGACTTCCAGTAACTGATGAAAATAAGAAAGTTCTTGGAATCATAACCAATACTGATATTTTACGTTCACATATAGAAAGATCTACACCAGAAAAAGTAAATCAATTTAGAAAAACTCTTGAACAACTATATGGTATTAAAACAACACTTGATAAAGAAAAAGTGGATATTGTTAATTTAAAACCTACACAAGATAAGGTTTATGCTGATGAATTAGAGGGAAGAACTTATGAAATAGAAAGGGGTTTAGCTGAACCTATTATAGTTGTGAAAATAAATGAACATAAATATTTAGTTGTTGATGGACATCATAGATTAGTTGCATCATATAAGATGGGTAATGATAAAATTACAGCATATGTTATTTCATTAAGTAAGAATATCAAGTTAGGAATTGAAAAAACTGCTGAAAAGAATGGTATTCATAGTTTGAAAGATATTGAAATAATTGCTGATGCACAACATCCATTGATTGCAATAACTGGTAGTTTAAGAGATAAAAATACAACAATAAAGAAGTGAGGATAATATGAAAGATGAAATAATAAGAGAAGTTTATGATACATTAGTTGATAGAAAAAATAATCCTATAGATTCTTATACTTCAAAATTAATGCAAGATTCTGATAAAAAAGCTGAAGATAAAATTCTTGAAAAATTAGGAGAAGAGGCTACTGAAGTTATTTTAGCTTCAAAAAATAATGAAGATCTTGTACATGAATCTGCAGATTTAATATTCTTTACAATACTTAATTTAGCATACAAAGGTATACCTTTAGATGATGTCTTTGATGAATTAATAAGTAGACATAACTAATTATTTTTTTTCCTCCCCTCTTAAAATAATCTTTTTTTATACAAGTCCATTATTTTTCAAATAGGTTTCTTTTATTTCGAAATAATAAC
>NZ_MAIF01000095.1:0-3850 GCF_001729395.1 Methanosphaera sp. A6
ATTTTTATACAAATAATATAAATTATATAAAACATATAATTATACTATATACTCTAATAATGTTTAAGGCGGTGATACAATGTTATTAATTGAAGGAGAAATTGGTGGAAAAAAATACAGAGAACCATTTTCAAAAGGTATACTTTCAAAATCACTAGTACGTTGTGAAATTAAAGCAGATAGAGCATATGAATTAGCTTCAGAAATAGAAAAATCATTTGAAAAGGACAAAATAACAATTGTACCATCAGAAGAATTAATAAAACGAGTAAAAGCAACATTAGAAAAAGAAGATCCATTATTAGCTAAAAAATATAGTGCTTGGAAAAATATTAGAAGATCAGAAGATCCTCTAATCATACTAATAGGTGGAGCATCTGGTATTGGAACATCATCTATTTCATTTGAACTAGCTAATAAACTTGGAATAAAAAACATGTTAAGTACAGATATGATACGTGAAGTAATGAGAAAAATCGTATCTAAGGAGTTATGTCCAACATTATTTGAATCCAGTTATACGGCAGCAGAATCATTAACTACTCCTGCACCACCAGAATTTGATAAAACACTACTTGGTTTTAAAGATCATGTAAATACGGTAAGTGTAGGTCTAACAGGTGTTGTAGAACGTTCAATTAAAGAAGGAATAAGTATAGTTATAGAAGGAGTTCATATTGTTCCTGGTTTTATTGATGAAGAATTATTAAACACTCCAAATGTACATATGTTTGTATTATCTCTTTCTGATGAAGAAATACATAAAAGTAGATTCTATTCTAGATGTCGCCAGTTATGGGCAAGACGTCCACTTAAAAGATACTTAAAACACTTTACAGATATACGTAAAACACATGATTATATTGTTGGAGAAGCAAATAAATATGGAATTCCAGTAATAGAAAATATCGATGTAACAGCAACTATTGATACAATGATTGAACATATCATTGATGAAAAACAATTAGAAAAAGAAGTTAAAAAACAGAACGAAGAATAAATTCTTCTATTTAAAAAAAGGAATTAGAATTTCCTTTTATCTTTTTTATTCAAAAGAAACTATTATTATATCTTATTTTTAGCCCGTGTAATATCCTGTTTAATATTTCTAAGTGGTGCAGATAATTTCCAACTTATAGTGTTAAGCATAGCATATACTTTTCTTGATGCAATAAATTCCTCAGCACTAGTTGATATTAACACTTGTTCATATAATTTCTGATATTTAGGTGATAGAATAGAAATAAAGTCTTGATAAAGAACATCATCATACAATATCTTTGTAAAATCATCCTTCATAGCACTGAAGTATGCTTCTCTATATTCTTCTTTAATTCTATCAAAACGCATATTAGCTAGAAATACCTTTTTATCATACAGAATTTTCTTATATTTTTCAAATAAATTAAATTCTCTAAATACATCCCATACAAGATTAAAAACTGCAATAGAATCTATGAATCTTAAATCACCCTTAGTAGTGGATGATGTTGAATACCATCTACGTGTAAATAGAAATTCCTTATAGAAATAAATTCTCTTAGCACTAAACAATACTTTCCAGAAAAATACATTATCATCAAAAACAAGACCCTCTGGAAATGTAATATTATTTTCTTCAATAAATGATCTATTATACAACTTACTCCATGGAGTAACTGTAATATCAAATATAGCATCTCCTAAATCTTCATATGAAAATATATTATCTTTAACAATACGTGCTATTTTATTCATACTATAATTTTCAGCCTCATAATATTCATCTTTTTCATCATCATAATTTATGGCTTTAAATAATACAAAATCAACATCTTTTTCCTTTGCAATAGAATAAGTATCCTCAAGAGCATTTAATTTTAAAATATCATCAGAATCCATTAAAAATAAATATTCACCAGTAGCATAAGTCATTCCCACATTTGTAGCAACGGCATGCCCCCCATTTTCTTGAGAAATAACTCTCATACGTTCATCTTTACTTGCATATTCATTTAATATATCTAAGGATTTATCTGTGGAACCATCATTAACACAGATAATTTCAATATCCTCCAGTGTTTGATTTACAATAGTATCCAAACAATCCCTAAGATACTTTTCAACATTATATACTGGAATAACTACAGAAACTTTTACCATATAATCACAAAACTTTATTTTTAATTTTTTTAAGAACTTTTATAGTCATATTTTTTGTTAATCTAATAGGTAGTGTGCATTTCCAACTATTAGAATTTTCTATTTCATCACGTAATTGACACATCACTGGATTTGTTGATGGACTATAATTAGTAACTGATAATACCTCTAAATACTTTTTAAAAATTACTGGATTTATTTGTATGTTATTTATATTCATAGAATATAACTGTGATTTAACTGATTCTATTAAAAATGTGTATACATCCTTATTTTCAGGATTTACTAAACATAACTCGAGATATATTATTTCTTCATCCACATTTTCAAAGTATGTTTTATTATCATCTTCAAAGATTTTATGAACAATTTCAAATAATTCCTTATCATTTCTATTGTTTTTTAGTTTTAAATAGGTGATTAACTGTTTTTTATATGAATTAGAAATTTCTGTGAAATGTGCATCATCAAGTATTTTAAAAGTCATTTTATAATGATTCATATAATCTAATTTCTTATTATAATCATTTACTTTACTGTTAGCTCCACCACCAAGAGCATAATTATATCCATATAAATCAGTGCAAACAACATATATTTGATTGACTTTTGTTAATACTTCTGCTAGAAATACAGGATCTTGTCCTCGTTTTAGATTGGGAAAAGTGATGTTATGTTTATTTAGAAAACTTCTTTTAAATATATTCTTATAAAATGCCCATGGAATACCATACTCTTGTGGAGATATAACACCATAATCTGAGAAGTAAGTGTAATTCTTTTGTTTATAATTAAAGTTATCCTCTAAGTTTCCATCAATTGAAACTCTTTTTTGATTTGCTCCAACCATATCTGCATCATGTTTACTACCATACTCATACATTTTTTCCAATGCATCCACATCAACATATATATCATCAGCATCTAAAAAAGCAATATATTCACCTATTGCATTTTCAATTCCATTATTTCTAGCTACACCAGATCCCTGATTTTCTTGGTTGATTATTTTAATAAAATCATATTTATCTGCTAATTTTTCTAGAATATTTAAGGAGTTATCTGTAGAACCATCATTGACACAAATCAATTCTATATCTGTTAATGTTTGTTTTGATAGATTTAAACAAGTTTTTTCAAGATATTTTTCACCATTATATACAGGCATTATTACTGAAATCTTTACCATATATATCTCCAATTAATTCATTTTAACTTAAAATATGTTTTTCATAAATTACATAGTAATTTAAAAAAAATAATTTTTACTGTATAATGTTATATCTTTTTTTATTAAAGTTAATTTCTATAATTATATGAAAAAGTAGTGCAAACTATTATAAAAGAAGTGTTCTATTAAATAATAAAAAAAATTACTTGGATTTAAAAAAAAATAATTGTGGAAAGATATTTCCACTAAACTACTGTTGTTTTAATTGATGAATTATATTAATCATTTCTAAGACTATTATACCCACCAATAACTCATTGAACCTATTTAGGTATTTAAATATCTTTAACTGAAACTTCAATAGTGATGTTTGAATTTAGATTATTTAATTGTGAGGTAGTTGCTAAGTTTTTTACTGTGGATTTATCTTTTACAACATAAATGGTTTTTATAATATTAACAGCCTTGTAGGTGTCATCACCAGAGTATTTGATGGTGAATTTCTGAGCACCGGCAGGTGGTGTCATATTAATCATG
>NZ_MAIF01000096.1:0-3099 GCF_001729395.1 Methanosphaera sp. A6
ATATGGAAAATGAAGAAGTTTTTTATTAAAAATTACATGAAACTATTCTAAATTATTATAAAACAAATCATACAGATTATCTATTAAATTTAACTTCACCTAATATGGAATTTTATAGAATTCTTCTAAAATCAAAAAGTAAATTTGAAGTAGATGCTTTATATAAAATAAATGATTTAAAACTTGAAAATGAAAAATTAAGTAGAGAAGTTTATAAGTTAACTAAATTATTAAAAGAAGAAAAAAACTTAAAAAATAAAGAAATAAAACAAAATAAAAAAATAAGACATAAATTAGATGAAGTTTTAAATTCTAATTCATGGAAATTAATGAATGGATTTAGAATGATAGGACTTTATAAGTCAGTTGCTTTAGTTATTTTTATTCTTTTATTAATTATTTCTATTATGATTATTTTAATAATAAAATATTAATTAAATACAACAAACATATATTAAAAATCGTGATAATTATGAAAATTGGGATTGTACTTGGAACTAGACCTGAAATAATTAAAATGGCGCCTGTAATTGATGAAATAAAAAGAAATAATTCTGAATTAGTTCTCATACACACAGGACAACATTATGATATTAACATGTCAAAACAATTTTTTATTGACCTGGATTTACCCTTACCTCAATATAATATTGGTATAGGCTCAAATACTGCTATTAAACAAATAAGTATCATCATATCAAAACTTGAAGAAATACTAAAAAAGGAAGAAGTTGACATAGTATTAGTTCAAGGAGACACAAATGCAGTATTAGCAGGAGCATTAGCTGCAAATAAACTTAAAATTCCTGTAGGACATGTGGAGGCAGGACTAAGATCATTTGATAAGAACATGCCCGAAGAAATAAATAGATTGGTTGCAGATAGTTGTTCTACACTCTACTTTGTACCAACAAAGGAAACTGGAATAAATCTATTAAATGAGGGAATCAGTCATAAATCAATCTATGTTACAGGTAATACTGTGGTAGATGCATGTAAAAGAAACATAAATCTTGCACTTAAAAATAGTAAGATAAAAGATGAAATAAAATTCAATAATTACATAGCACTAACACTACACAGAGCAGAAAATGTGGATGATGATGAAAGACTAATAAACATAGTTAATAGTCTTATTAATTTACCATATAACATAGTATTTCCAATACACCCACATACAAGAAAATCTCTTGAAAAACTAGATTTATACAAGAAAATTGAAGAATCAGAACATATTCAAATAATAAAACCATTAGGATATCTTGACTTCCTATATTTAATATCACAAGCTACCCTAGCACTAACAGATTCTGGTGGAGTACAAGAAGAAGCAATAACACTTGATGTTCCATGTGTTACATTAAGATATAATACAGAAAGACCAGAAACAATTACATGTGGTGGAAATGTACTTGCAGGAACAGAATCAGAGGAGATTACAAGAAATATTAGCAACATACTAAATAATGAATCAGTATATGAAAGTATGAGCAGTGCTAAAAATCCATATGGTGATGGAGACAGTGCAAAACAAATATATTCAATAATAGAAGAACATTACAATGAAAACAACCTTAAAATAACTCGTGCAGATAAGATAATGGACTTTGAAGGATACTATATGTATGTTATTCAAGAGAATATTACAGTAGCAGAATATGAAAATAAAAATAAGGGACAAATCATTGAACAAGTATTTACTAATGGAAGGCCAGAATATATAGAAGAACAATTAAATCTAGAAAATAAAACAATTATAGTAAAAAAATTTGAAAATGAAGATTAAATACTTTCTTTTTTCATCTTTTAAAAAAACTATTAGATAATGTTGAAATATTATTAAGGATAATTATTAAGACTTAGATTTATTTTCAATATAATCTAATATATCTTCAGAGGATTTTTTTAAAGTAATACTTCTTTTCTTTTGTTTAGAACTTTGTTGTATTAAATATAAGTTATTATATTGATTATTTAATTTTTTGAATAAAATATTTATGTCCTGGTTTATTTTGGATAAATTTTCAGTTTCTTCTTGAATCATTTTTAAATTTATAAATTCATATAAAGAATTTGATTTTAAAATTAAATTAAACTTTTGCAGAGTCATCATAGGTATTTTTTTCTTTATTTCATCATTTAGAAATTTCTTTTCTATTATTCTAAATTCAATTTTTGCTTTTTGAAAGTATTCCTCAGATGAGGCTGGTATTAAATAAGCAAGAATTTGATTTATTTTAAATAAAATGAATTCATCTATAAATTCTTCAAAAAGATTTTCTTTTCTTAAGATTTCTTCAACTAATTTACAGATTTTAAAAATAAATTTACCATGGATTGGATCATTTGAATTTGAATTAGGATTATATCTATACCTATATAAGAATTTAGGTACGTATGATATTCTTTTTGCTCTTAACATACTTTTTACATGGAAGGGAACATCTTCAAAAGCAGGGACAGAATCAAATATAAAATCATCATAACTATCTAGAAATTCTTTTCTATATAATTTAGTCCATGGTGCAAAAGATGCATTTAAAACATAGTATTTAGTATCATGGTAATTGAAAACAAAATTATTAAAATCCTTGTTAGGAAATATGTCTTCTAATTTAAAACCTGGTCTACTATAATCTATTTCATCTGTATCTTCTCTAAATCGAGCAATTTTTAATAAAACAAAATCAGAATTATTTAATGTAATGTTTTCATATAATTCATATAGTGTATTTTCTACAATATAATCATCAGGATCAAAAAAATATATGTAGTCTCCACTAGCCTCATTTAATCCAATATTTCTAGTAACTCCTGTACCTTCATTTTTTTTATCTATAATTTTGATTCTATTGTCTTTTTTAGCAAATTTATTTAATATTTCTAAGGAATTATCTGTAGATCCATCATTTATGCAAATTACTTCAATATCTTTTAATGTTTGGTTGAGAACACTCTTAAGAGATTCTTCAAGAAAATTTGCTATGTTGTATATGGGAAGTATAACTGAAATTTTAACCATAAATTCACCTATTCTGTATAGTTTTAGTTTACTACTTAAATTTTTTTTTTTTTTTTGAATAAATATTTATTGAAAAA
>NZ_MAIF01000097.1:0-20213 GCF_001729395.1 Methanosphaera sp. A6
ATCTTCTAAATATTTAATACATTTTTTTAATATTTAATACTATTTTTTTCTTAATTTATTACTTATTCTTTAATTCATTAGGAATTATTTCATTTGAAGATGAAGATAAATACCCTTTATGTGATAATATGTTCTCAGTAGTGTCTGATGAATTAACAAAATCTATTAATCCTCTATTTCTAATAAGTGACACTCGTGGTTTAAGTATGGAGGACCATAAGAAAAATACTTTAAATACTGTATCTGGATGATAACCTCCACCTAAATCAACACATAATACATCTATTTTTTCATGAGTTTTTGAGAATTCATATATTAATTTCTTATCTCTAACATCTACATTAGAAAATTCAATATTTTTATATTCAATTTTAAGATTATTCATTGCCCTTGTACTTTCTGGACTGTTATCAAATGCATATACTGTTCCATCTTGACAAAGTCTAGATAATATTTTAGTAGAACATCCTACATGACATCCTAATTCTACCACATTATCAAGAAGTTTCACATATTTAATCATATCTTCCTGATAGTTATTTCTCTTATAACTAATATGAATCATAATATTTATCTCTTATAGTTTTTGCAGCAAGTACTCCAGTTGAAAATGCTTTTTGAAGGTTATATCCACCACAAATACCACATCCTTCAACAAGTTCTCCAACTATGTATAAGTTTGGAACTATCTTTGATTCATATGTAGCAGGATTTATTTCCTTCTGTTTAACTCCACTATTTGTAACCATAGACTCGTTTTCAAGAACACTTGTTATGGTGAGTGTTGTTTTTTTAAGATTATCTCTTATTTTTATTCGTTCTTTTTTGGTTACCTGGTTTAATATCTTATTAGAATCTATTTTAATATTTTCTAGAAATACAATGGCCATATTTTTTGGAAGATACTTGTGAAGATATGTTTTTAAGGTTTTATTTGAATTATTACTAAAATCTTCCTGTAAGGTTTTATCTAATGATTCATATGAATAATCTGAAACAAAGTCAAGATTAATTATTACATCTTGATTTTTTCTAAGATGTTTTTCAACTATCATACTATTATCTAGTATAATAAATCCACTAAGTCCATTATGTGTGAAAATTATTGAACCAGAATCCTTTACTATGGATTTCTTATTTGCCTTTATTTCAATTGAAACATAGTTAGTTATTCCCTGTAATTTTCTAGGCCATGTCTCTTCTACTTTTATTGGACATAATCCACCCATATTTTTAGGTTTTGTATGTCCAAGGGATGTTGTAAATACAATTCCATCACCATCAGATCCAGTTTTAGGATATGAAGTTCCACCAGTAGCAAGTATGAGGTTTTTTGATTGAATAACATTGTTGTTATATTTAATTTTAAATAATCCTTCATTATATGATATGGATGTTACATATGAATTAAGTCTATACTTTGTTGAGGTATTTTTAAGAATTTTAGTTAATGTATTAACCACATCACTTGCCTTGTCACTTACTGGAAATACTCGGTTATCTTCTTCAACCTTTGTATTACAGCCATTATCTTTAAGTAATTGCCTAATATCTTCATTGAAAAATGTATTAAATGCATCAATATAATATTTTCCTGAATTATAGTATGATTTCATATACTCTTT
This sequence comes from Methanosphaera sp. A6, assembly GCF_001729395.1. Lineage (NCBI taxonomy): Archaea > Methanobacteriati > Methanobacteriota > Methanobacteria > Methanobacteriales > Methanobacteriaceae > Methanosphaera > Methanosphaera sp. A6. The sequence goes on from NZ_MAIF01000097.1 coordinate 1,626, forward strand.
TTTTGTGGCATTATTTGTTAGATTACATCTACCCCCACCTGTAAGAAGTATTTTTTTACCTAAAATATCATTTTTTTCAAGAATAATACTATTTTTATCATCTAAATATATTCCAGATAAGATACCACTAGCACCTCCACCAACAATAACTGTGTTGTATGTTTTCATATTATCAGCCTAAGAATCATCTATTAGGTTGTACATTATTCTAAGGGAGTCAAGAAGTCCATGGGCATATGCAATACATGCAAATGATGTTAATTCATCATCTATTTTAAGATAATATTTTGTATCCTCATAATATCTTTTTGCCATGTCTTTAACAAGCACTTCCTTTTGTGTTAAGTCGAGTTTTTCAACAGGTTCTATATTTTCTTCAAAAATTCTTAAATCTTTATCTATACGTTCTTTTGGTTGCATTTAATCAAATCCTAATATTATTCATATATAATATGTATTTATTCAAATTTAGTTTTCAATATAAAAAAATAAGGAAAATAATAGATAAGTGTATCTATTGAATTATAGGTTGTTATATTGTTTTTATATGGTTGTTGAATTACTTAATTTAGTCGTATCCATACATGATGTATTCTCTGGAAAACTGTAATGTAACTTAGTATTGTAAGTACTGCAATTGTTAAAAACATCATGTTATGTGAACCACCAAGTATTGCTGCAATTATTGAACCAACAACTATGATAAGTAATCTTTCAGCTCTTTCTGCTATTCCTACAGAACATTTTATTCCTTCACTTTCTGCACGTGATCTAATATAACTTACAGTTAATGAGGAATGTATTGCTAAAGCTCCAAGAATAGGATCAGTATAACCACTATACATTAATCCAATAATAATAGCTGCATCTGCGAAACGATCACAGGTAGAATCTAAAAATCCTCCAAATCGTGTTCTACAATGTTGTGAACGTGCAATAGCTCCATCAATCATGTCACACATTCCACTAATAATTATAAAAATAGCTCCGGCAACTAAGTTACCTGATGCAAAGAGCCCTCCTGCAAAAAAACTAATGAATAAACCTATTAATGTCACAATGTTTGGATTTAATGGTATTTTCTTACCTATTTTTCCTGTTATTTCATTAGCTTGTGGTCGTATTTTATTATTTAGCATAGTATTCTATTTATAATTAGGATTATATATAAGTATATAAAATGGTAGATGGAAATGGTGTATATAGTAGATAATCCTAATAAAAATGAATTAAATAAGATTCGTTCTATGTTAGGACAAGGAAAATTAGTAGTTTATCCTACAGACACAATTTATGGAATTGGTGTAGACATAAATAACATTGATGCCGTGAAAAAAGTGTATATGACTAAGAAAAGATCGTATGATAAGCCTATTTCTATATGTTTACATGATATAACACAAGTAAAAGAAGTAGCAATAGTAACAGATGAAATAGAACATATAATAAATGAATTACTACCTGGACCATACACCTTACTTCTTAGAAAAAAAAGTAATATACCAGATATACTAACAGCAAATACAAATATTATTGGAATAAGAATACCTGATAATAAAATAACACATAGTCTAACAAAGGATTTTCCAATCACAAGTACAAGTGCTAATCTTTCAAATATTCAAACACCAGACAACATAACAGATATAAAAAAACAGTTAGGTGATAATATTGATATTTACATAGACTGTGGTAAAAAAATAAAGAATCAACCATCAACAATAATAGACCTAACACAACAAAACCCTAAAATAATAAGACAACATAAGAATAATGAATTAATAAATAAAATATTGAAAATTGATTTATATTAATTATAATTATAATTAAAGTAGAGGAAGTGTATTATATGACATTTACTGATAAGAGAGGAAATAAGATAGAACTTGGTTCATATATAATCTATGCTAATACTGGAACAATTGGTGAAGTTTTAGATATGAAAACTGATGATGATGGTTCATGGGTATTAATACAAGTTGATGAATTAACAAGACTATGGTACAATACACAATACATAGAACTAACAGATAAAAAATATTCACGAAAAATAAAAGAAGAAAAAGATAAGGAATTATCTGTTGATGATATTAAAAAACAAATAGATGAACATATATCAGCAGAGTTAGGGGATGATGCTGTTGGAGGAGGATAATCCTCTAACATCATAATAAATTCTTTTTAAGCTTTAATTCTATTTTTTCTTTCTTAGTTTCATAGTCCTTATTTACAAGGCGTATCTTATTATCTATCTTTCTATTTAATTTATATAATTCAACATCAACTGAATGGTATGTTTTATTATAATTTGACTGAAATCTAGAATCTATTTTATCCTTGGAATTAATTAAATTATGGTATGTATCACTAAGTGAATGTTTATCAATTATGTTATCAATTTTATAGTCATCATTCTTTAATTTTTGATTTAGATTTTTTACTCCTTTTTTTATGAGTTCATTCTTTATTTGTTCACTTTTTTTTATTTTCTCATTAAGAATATTATAAACCATAATAATCACATATCCTATTTACCTAAGACTTATTTATATATCAGTTTCTTTTGCAACACAATACCTACACAATGCTTTATCATTATCTATATGATATCTTTTAATGGGACAATAATAATTCTCTCCATCAGTATAAATACTTTGCATTCCTGGAAACTCAGTACCAGGCAGATGAATAGGTTCTCTTTTAAGATAGGTAGCATACACTACAATTACATTCAATGCATCTGTAAGTCTGTTATTGGTTTTTGTAAGAATCTTATTAATTTCACTGGCTTCTTTTTTTGTAACTTCACCTTCGAAGTTTTCTTGTGTATTTTTTAGAGAATTAAATCTATTGATTATAACATTAAGTACAGATTCAATATATTTCTTTTTATATTCTCTGGGAAGATATTTAGTATCTTCATTAAATTCAAATGATAAATCATATAATTCCTGAAGAGTAACTTCTCTTATTTTTTCCTTTAATATTTCTTTTAATGTGTTATATTTCATATTCTCACAAACACAAGACATACTATCTACTCCATATTATTATAGAATTCTATAATATTTCTAGCAGTAACTTCACCAATACCATCAATACGTGTTAATTCAGTTATTTTAACATCATTTAAATTATTACCAAATATATCTACAACTTTACGTGCACGTTGACGACCTAAACGTTTAACTCCAGTAACAAGTGGTAATAAATCCTTTTTAACACCATAGTATAATCTGGAACTTAACTTATCAATTTCATTTAAATGTTTATATTTTCCAAGAACATCACAAATATTATAGAAGTATTTAACAAGACTTGAAGCCTCATAACTAGCACGTCTAGTTGATGCTGCATATACTTTTAAATAATTTTCAATTTCATATTCTTTCCTTTCATTAATCCATTCAAGTAAACTAGCTGCTGTAGCTTCATTATTTGATATGAAAGTAACAAAAACTCCTTTACTTGTGAGAACTTCCTTGATATTATCCTTATTAGCCCTGAATTTCGTGTTAATTTTAGGTAGATCTGATGTTTTAGATATTTCATATATGAGATTTGCAACACTAAATTCCTCATCAATCATATTAGCATAATCTTTTAATTTAACAGCAGTTTTCACTGCATAATTACTTCTTGATATTAAACTACCAAGGGGTGTTGTTTGAAATCCTGAAGGAGTTAATCTTATAATACCATTTTGTATAAGATATTCAAGAGCACTTGAAATTTCATATTTTATAGTCTCCCCTGAAAATCCAAAACTCATATCATTATAAGTGTGTGATATTTGAAATCCATAGAATGTTTTATTAAAGAAATCTATTAAATCATCCATATCCTTTGCAAATCCACTTGAAATCTGGGTAATTATCTGTTTTAAAACAGCATCTTCATTATCAATTAATTTAGAATTTGTTACTTCTATGTCTCCATGAACATAGTATTCATCAAGATTAAATGCTTCATCATATGTTTTTGCAAGAAGATAGGAGTATCCTTCTGTATCAAATCCTGGACGTCCTGCTCTTCCAGACATTTGTTCATAATCAAATACTGGTATGTTTGTCTGTCCCTGTTCTGTCCATCTAGTATAATCACGTATTACAACATTTTTTGATGGTAAGTTAACACCATACATTAAACTAGGGGTTGCTGTTATCATTAGAAGATTACCATTTATAAATTCTTCCTCAATAATTTCCTTTTGTTTATCAAAGAGTCCTGCATGATGAAATGCAATTCCATTTCTTATACATTCTGCTAACTTATAACATACTTCTGTAGGCTGTGAATTCTTTTTTATTGAAACATTTAACACATCTTCTGCAATGGAATTAAAAATTTCCTTTTTACCATCAGGTATATGTTTTGCTATTTTTTTAGACATATTCTGGGCAAGTGATTCTGTAAATCTACGTGTTGATACAAATGTTAACATTTGAGATGAATCATTAAGTGAATCATTAAGTATCTTAAATACTATGTTGTTTTTATCACTAGTTCCAAATTCCTCAGCACATAAAACTTCTTTGTGTAGGGGTACAGGTCTATAATCATGAACTACAACGTTTGCATCTAGCCAGTGAGAAATTTCTTCCATATTTTTAAGTGTTGCAGATAATGCAATGATTCTCATACTCTTATTATTTTCTTTTAGTCTTGTAATTGCACATTCAAGTGTAGGTCCTCTACTATAATCTCCAATCATGTGAAATTCATCAATTATTACTAAATCAATTTCATTAAGAGTATTTCTTGAAAATCTAGTCAAAGCATCAAATGATTCAAAAACCATAACTGCAATATCACATCTAGATGGATGTTTACCTACTTTAAATCCAAATTCCTCAAATACCTTAAATTCCTTATATTTCTCATTTTGTAGAGATAGTAGTGGTACTGAATATACTACTTTACCACCATGTAGTAGTACTTTCAGTGCTGCCAGTACACCAAGAACAGTTTTTCCACTAGCGGTAGGTATTGATATAATATAATTATCATTATTTTCAAGATAACCTGAATCTATCACAGCCTTCTGTGCAGGATTATACTCCTTTATGTATGGATAACATTTATTCATTATTTCTTCAATATTAGAATCTATTTTGCTCATCTATTCACCCTATTTATATTATTATGAAATGCTCAATTTATGTATGGAATTTTCATTTGACTATAATCTCTTTCTATAGTTTTTCGTGCATTTTTACCTAAAGTGTTTCTTTTATCTTCATCATCTACTAATTTGTCAATAGCATTAGCTAACTTCTCATAATCTGCTACTGGTACTATTACTCCATTTTCATTGTTTGTTATGATACTTTGAATGTTACCTGTGTCTGTAGCAATTAATGGTTTTTGACAAGACATACTCTCAAGAGCCACAATACTTGCTCCTTCAGATATGGATGGAAGTACCATGATATCAGATTCAGGTATTATTTTCTCAGGAATATTTGTTTTTCCCATAAGATATATGTCTTTAATGTTATGCTGGTTGATATATTCTTTTAATTCTTCTTTTTTAGGTCCATCTCCATATATTAGGAGAACATATTCTGTTTTTGATATTTCTTTAGCTTTTAAAAGGTATTTTAATCCCTTTTGTACCACAAGATTTCCTATAAACATCACCAATGGCTTTTTGTATTTAGTGTATAGTTTTTTTTTATCATCACTTATTGGCTTAAATTTATTTGTATCTACTGTATTTGGTGTTATATGGGATTTTTCTATAAGTCCTTCTATATTTAAGGCTAATGCTTTTTTTTGTAACTTTTCACTTACAAAATACACATTATCTAAGTGTTTTAGAGTATATTTTATAAGGGGTTTTGTAAAAATCTTACTTGGTAATATATTAATATCAGATCCATGTGCAGTTGCAACGATTTTTACATCCTTATGAATTAATGTGGCAACAAATGCCTGTGGAAGAAGATAATTTGCATGTATTATATCGATATTATATTTATCAACAATTTTATTTAAGATAAAATAACTTGAAATAATAAAACTAATTCCTCGAAGTAGGGGAATGTTAATTGTTTTAGCCTCAAAAACATTATCTTTTCTGGAACAATCACTAGAATAAGTTAAAACATAGACGTTATGTCCCTTATTTGTGAGAGTATCTTCTAATTGTTTAGTATATGTGGCAACACCACCTACTTGTGGAGGATATTGGCCAATAATACAAATATTCATGGAATCACTTTTTATTAAATGGGATGTTTTGTATGTGACTTGGCGTTAATATTTCACCATTCATTTTCACAATAACAGCATGAAACTTTATACCTTCATATTTAAGACTACATAATTCAACAATCTTATTAGCAATTAATTCAAAAACCTCTGTTGTAATGTTATTTTCATCTAAAATCTTTATAACATCCTCTGTTGTAATACAATTATATATATCATGTAATGTTTTCTTATTAGCACCTACAAGTCCTGCATATGCAGTCATAATCTCACGTCTTGCATCTGCAACACTTTGCTTGGTGTTAAATATTCCAGCAGCGATTTTAATTAACTTTCCTGCATGACCAAATAAGGTTATACTTCGTATTTTTCCAGTTTTATGGGCTTCTTCAAGCATATAACCTACAAAGTTACTCATCTCAATAATTTCATCCTCATCTAGTACTAATTTTTCCTTTGCAATTCTTGTTCCAATATTTCCTGGAACAAAAAGTAGATCTTTATATCCATTAGCAAGAGCAACATCTATTTGTACTCTTAAAGAGTCAGTATATGCCTTTGAAGACATTGGTCTTGCAATACCTGTAGTTCCAAGTATGGAAATTCCATCTATAATACCTAATCTACTGTTCATGGTTTTTGGAGCTATTTTCTTACCTTCAGGTATTATGATTTTAATTATTGCACCATTATCTTCAGGTAAATATTTCATTATATTTTCCTTAATCATCTTACGTGGTACTGGATTTATTGCATACTCTCCCACTGGAATTTGTAGTCCTGGTTTTGTAACACGTCCAACACCATCTCCTCCAGTAATTTCTATAACACCACTATTATTAGTTAATGTAACTTCAGAAATAATTTCCATACCTCTTGTTACATCAGGATCATTATAATTTGGTTTTTTAACAATAGCCCTTGCAGTGTTATTATCAATAAAAGAAGTATCTTCTATTTCAACAGTTAACGTAGTTGTTGGTGCTGTTATTTTAACAATATCTGGAGCCTTATCAACAAGCTTAAGTAGAGCTGCTACACTTGCAGCTGTAGCCACACTTCCTGTTGTAATTCCAGACTTTTGACTTGAATTTTCATGAACTTCTATTTTTAATCCCCCATTAATTGAAGTGAGTTTTAAATTCATAAGCACTCTTATAGTATTATTATATATTATATAATATCTATTATGCAATGAAAAAATCTAGAAATAAATTCACACAAGGAAATAATTGATATAATTCTGAAACAATAAGAATAACAATAAATGATGATAAGCATCATACATTGTACCAATGTTCTTTATGAAGTAGTGGGTAATGAAATAATAATCTATATACATGGAGTAAGTAGTGAAAAACATTATCAATTACTTAAAATAACTAATATGTATAGAAGTAGATGAATTTTATAGATATATAGAGGAAATAACAGCTAAAAGTAATAAATTTAAATACCAAGAAGAATAAGTTTAAGCCTCAACATAAAAAAATATTATAAAAAAATGGGTGGTGAAATAGGATATTTATGTATTTTTAGATTCGTGTTTTTATATATAATAATATATTTCTTATACTATTTAATTTATTCATTTTTCCATTGTGTGTATCCACAACGACCACATGCATATCTATCTCCATGGTCAGCCATGAAAATACCATGTGAACATCTTACACATTCAGGATTTTTTCTTACAATTTTACCATCTTTAACTTCATATAATTCATATTTTTTAGACATTACAATTCCCTTCTAGTAGTATTTATTCAGCATCTTCTGCTTCTTCTTCAGGTTCTTCTTCAGGTTCTTCATTTTTAGCAATCACTGATTTAGTTTCAATTTTTGCTAAACTTTCTGTTGAATCATAAATTTTTGCTAATCCAAATGCGGTTGGAACTCCGTAACTAGGCTTCATACTATCCACCACGAGGAGATCGTTAGATGAGTCTTCTAATGCAACAAGTTTATGTTTTACATCTAAGATAGTAGGTGTTCCTTCTGTAGGATATTCACATTCAAATTTAATTTCAGTCCTATTTAATAATGGGTTTTCTTTTTTCTCAATAATTTTAATTTCCATATTATCGTTATTCCTTATTTAATTGTTTATAAAAATGTTTTGCCTTATTAAAGGCTTCATTAACACAAACCAAAACAACACCTTCCTTTGGTTGTCCATAAAGAATAAAAGTGTCTTTTGGTGCATTTAATATACAGGGCAACACTGCTAAATCCTCTTCACCTTTTACTTCAATAATAACAGGATTATTACTAGTAGCAGTATTAATTGAATCGATACAAATCTTAACTAATTCATCAGTTATACATCCAGCAGGATTATTAACATGAACTAAATTATCTGTATGAGTTAATTTATGTTCAACAGGTTCTCTTTCAATTTTATTATCAACAATACAAATTTGTGGTTGAATATTTAATTTTATAAGATTTTTTGTTGTTGCATCACCTATACTAATTATAAGTTTATCTTCTGATAACTGTTGGTGTAATTTCTCTTCAATTATATCTATAGATTTATATAACTGCCCTAATGGTTTTTTTAATTCTGATCTTAAATATTTTGGTAATGTTAGCACAATTAGTCTCCTTTCAGTTATTTTCTAACTTTTAATGCATAACGGCCAGGGAAACTAATATTTAATTCTTTAGCTAGATCTGATTCATCAGGATTAAGTACTACAATCAATCCAGTCCAATCACTTGATGTTTCTGTCTTACATAAAGGACAAACTTTATCAAATGTTACACATCTACATCTAGGACATGCTCTTTCAGCCATTTTAATTCTCCTTTAATGTTCATACTTATTTCATGTTTTTAAGTTTTTCTTCTTCAATCCATTCAAAACGACCTAAACCAGGTTGTCTCATGGTTAAACCAATTTTACAATCTGTAGTTGAATTTCCTTTTAAACTTAATGCAACGATTCTTGCACGAACAAAGTCTGTTTCATCAAGAGATTTATTAGATTCCTTTGCAAGTAGAGCTCCACGTTTAACATCATAATTAATATAATCATTAGTTATTTGTGAAACATGCACTAGTCCATCCATAGGACCAATTCTTACAAAAGCACCAAATTCAATAATTTCAATAACTTCCCCATCTATTACTTCATGTAACATAGGTTTATAGAATAATGCATTGAATTTAACATGATAGAATGCAGCTCCATCACCAATAACAACCTTTCCCTCACTATGGTCAATAACTTCAGTAACCATAACTAAGATACCTAACTTTTTATCTAGTTTACCTACATACTGTTTGTTAAGTATAGTTGCTGTCACTTCTTCAAATGGCATGTCAAACATATTAGGTGGTACTCTTACTGTATCTTCAATAGTTGCTATTTCGTACACTTTGATACCTCACATGTCTATTCATATTTTTCTTTATAAAGTTCTATTGCATGTTTAACAGCATCTTTTGCTGCTTTATTGTCTTCCCAACCATTAACTTCTACAGTTTTATTTTCTAATGCTTTATATTGTGAGAAGAAATGTTCAATTTCTTTTAAGTAATGTTCAGGTAATTGGGAAATATCCTCAACATCTTTAAATCTAGGATCTTCTAGAGGTACTGCTAATAATTTATCATCACTATCTCCTTGATCTATCATTCTCATAATACCAATAGGTCTTGCTTCAATAATACATCCAGGGAATGTTGGTTGATCCATAATAACAAGTACATCAAAAGGATCTCCATCGTCCCATAAAGATTTAGGCATAAATCCATATTCTGCTGGGTAATGGAATGGTGAAAATAATACTCTATCAAGAGCTAAAGCTTCTTTTTCCTTATCATACTCATATTTATTACGAGATCCTTTAGGAATTTCTACAACTACTGTGATTTCATCAGGTACATTTGATCCTGCTTCTATATCTTTCCAAAGATTCATGGTTTTTCCTCCATAATTCATTTACTTCTATATTATCATCAATAGGAATTCGTTTTTATATAACCATCTACTTCTAGATATCTATGCTGTCTTAGATAAACAACAGTAATATTTCTTTTTCTTGCACGTTTGCGAAGAATTTTATCATTGGTACATAAAACATCTGTATCATTACAGAATTTTAATAATAAATTATCAACATGATCAGTTTTTTTAATATTAACAATATTAAAAGGTTCTTTATTTGCAATAGTATATGCAATACTTGCTGCTAATTTATTTTTTCCCTTTGACTTTTTTTTCAAAGTAGTCAGTTCATCAATAACAACAGATGGAACAATTAAATCATAATATGATGGTAACAGATTTTGTAATTCCATTACAATATCAACATCTAATTGAAACATCATCATCAAAAATTTGTATCAACTACTGCCCTATGCTTTGATGATTCCATAACCTATGAGCCTCCATCTAGCTCCTACACGACGACTTAAAGCAACACGTTGTCCATCTTCTGCACATACAGGTAATCTTAGTTTAACATCAACTTCATCTCCTCTAGCACTAGAGACAAGACCAACAGTTGTTGTTGTACCAATATTTATCATTAAGTTTTCAGAAGAATGTATAGGTTCTACATCAGTTTCATTTTTAGTACCAACAACTCTATCAAGTAAATGAGTTTCCATTGTAAACTCTTGAATAGTTGGTGGTAAAGTTCCAGGTTTTCCTGCAATAGATCCAGATAATGAATCTGATTTAGTTAATGATGGATCTAATAATAAAGCTACACCAATTAATCCTCCAGGACCAACTTCATCAACAAAATTATTTGCTGCTTCAAGTCCAGTGATTGTTGATGTTAAACTTTTCCATTCAGTTTTACCTTTATTTTTAACTTGAATTCCTGGTTTTATTTCAATTTCATCGCCAAGTTTAAGTTTTCCTTGTATTAAAGAACCTCCAATGATTCCACCATTGATTTTCTTTGGATGTGTACCAGGTTTATTAATATCAAATGATCTTGCTACATATAATTTAGGATTTTTACGTAGTGATCTTCTTGGTGTTTTCATATTTTTCTGTATAGTTTCAATTAATACATCAATATTTGCACCTTGTTGAGCTGATATAGGTATGATTGGTACTCCATCTGCACAAGTTCCTTTAACAAACTCTTTGATTTCATAATAGTTTTCAATTGCTTTTTCCTTAGGTACTGTATCAACTTTGTTTTGAACTACAATAACATTTTTCACACCAATAACATCTAATGCCATTAAATGTTCTTTAGTTTGGGGTTGAGGACATGGCTCATTTGCTCCTATAACAAGAATAGCTCCATCCATTATTGCAGCACCAGAAAGCATTGTAGCCATTAGGGTTTCATGTCCTGGTGAATCAACAAATGATACTTTTCTAAGTATTTCTGTTTTAGAACCACAGTGTTCACAAGTTTCTTTTGTAGTGTAACATTGAGGTGCTGGACATTCAGGACATGTTCTGAATGTTATATCAGCATAACCTAACCTTATTGAAATACCTCTTTTTGCTTCTTCACTATGTGTGTCGGTCCATATTCCAGATAAAGCTTTAGTTAATGTTGTTTTACCATGATCAACGTGACCTACTAATCCAATATTTATTTCGGATTGTACTTTCATAAGTTACACCTCCATATAGATAAATAAACAATTATTAAACTAATAATAATTGAATTATCTACTCTTCTTGTTCTTCTTCAGGTTCTGCAAAGATTTCAGCTAGTGTTTGTTCTCCTCTTTCTGAAACTTTAACATTTATTTGGGATATATCATCAGCAATAGTGTTTCCACGTACTGTTTTTCTTCTTCTTAATCCTTTTTTAGTAGGTTTAAATCCAGTTCCACCATTTACTAAACTTTTGAATCTTCTTGTTCCATCAACATCTTCTTTCATTGGGAAACCGTTTTTATCACTACCACCAGTAATTCTTAATTTGTAACCTTTTAATCCAAGAACTCCACCATTGAATTCTTCTCCAATTTTAAGGCCATTTACTGTTTTTGCATCTTTATCTTCCAATTCTAATTGGTATGTTACATCTTCATCTGATACTACTACTTTGTATACCATTGTATGTCTCCATTATTTTTTTTTAAGTATTCATTATCGTAGTTACTTAAATACTACATCATTATATTGAAATTAGTAGAAATCTTCATACTCATCTTCATCTAAAGTATCAAGTTCACTCCAATCAGTATTAATTACACCCCAATTTGAGTCTTCTGTTTCTTGTTTAATTTCTTGAAGTTCTTCCATTGTTAAAATTTCATCATCTAACAACTTATCTTTTAACTCATTGTTAATTGCAAAGAAATTTCTCTCAGACATATCAACATAGAGTACATCTCCTTCTTCGAAATCCTTTTCAAATACAGCATCACCTATAGCCATAGCAACTTGTGATCCTCTTGAAACTTTTGGAAGATTTTCTCCATTATCCTCCATACTTTCAACTCTACCAACAACATGACCCTTATCATTAATAAGAGTAACACCCTTTTCTATAATACCAGACATGATTTCAACTCCAGCAATAGCTGGTTTACTATGTCTAAATACTAATTTTGGCATGATTCTTATCTTTGAAGGGCGTATTATAGAAGCAAGTTTTGCCTTTTTCTGACGTTCTTTAGCACTATTTACCCAGTTGAGATAGTCTTCAGTTAACTGATATATAACTCTATCTTGGAATACCATGATATTTTGATCATTTAACTCATCCTCAGCAGATGGAAGAATATTAACATTAAATGCTATTATAACACCATATTTTTCATCTTCTTCATACATTATTGATGCATTAATAATATCTCTACGAGAAATATCACCAATTTCTGCTGATTTAATAGGAATATCTTTTGAATCTAAAATATTAACTAGTGCTTCTAAAGAACCAAGAGTATCTGCTTTAACTAATATACCTATATCATTAGTTTGTATACGTATATTATCTACTTCAGATAGTAATTCATCTTCTACTCTTATATTATCATCATTAGCTACTTTAAGTGGAGAACCAGATACTACATCATCTACATGTGGTGCCACAATTTTTACACCAGCTGCAGCTACAATTTGATTTGTATCTTCAAACATTGTTTTTGATTCTCTAATTTCTTCTAATGGTTTAGGTTTTAATAAAGATCTAATCTTAGTAGATATTACTTTATTTTCCTTTGTTAACATCATTATACGATCATCTTTATTGAGAACACCATCATAAAGAATCGTGTCAATAGTAAGTCCCAATCCTTTTTCTTCCTTAACTTCCAATACTGTACCAGATGCTGGTGCATCTTCTTCAATTTGTAATTGTTCATTTAAGTATTGGTATGCAAGACCTAAAAGCATTGTTAATAATTCTGGTAGTCCTTCACCAGTATATGCACTGATAGGTACAATGGTTATTTGACTTGCAAAATTACTTACTCTATCAAAACGTTCAGATTCAAATCCTTCTTCATGTAATGTTCCTACTATTTCATAGATTTTCTGATCTAAATCAAAAACAACATTTTTATGTTGATTTTGAACAGCTTTACTAAAGCATTCACCTTTAGTAGAATTCCATCCAGGAATTTTATCTATTTTATTAGCAGCAACAACAAATGGTGTTTTCGATGATTTTAATATGTTTAATGCCTCGTATGTTTGAGGTTTAAAACCTTCTGTTACATCCATTATAAGAATAGCTAAATCTGCTAATGATCCACCACGTTTACGTAGTGTTGTAAAAGCTTCGTGACCTGGTGTATCTATAAAGAATAATCCAGGTAATTGTTCTTGTATATTCATCTTTTCAAGGAATCCACCACAAATTGATGAAATAACATCCATTGGAATTTCTGTTGCACCAATATGTTGAGTTATACCTCCAGCTTCTTTTGATGCTATGGTACTTCCCCTAATATGATCCAATAAAGTGGTTTTTCCATGGTCTACATGACCTAAAACAGACACTATAGGTGATCTTGTTTTCATTTTTATCTCCCTAAAACATATATTCTATCTTTAAATTGAATTTAAAAATTTCTTTTTAGATTAAAATTTTATTTAACAATAGGTTAAATAAGTTTTGTTCTATTGAATCTTAAAATACTGAATACTGACATCTGTTATTGAATGTCCCTGAAAAAATCTTACTATCTTTGTAGAACACACTTATTTTTTTTATAATACTGAAATATTATCTATGAGTTTATTAATCAATAAATAGTTTTTTTTATTATTTTTTTTTACGCGTAAATTAAAATAAAATTTTGTTTTGGATTTTTGAAGTTATTGATTTAAACCTAAATTACTACTTCAATATTTTTTTACTATCTACATTTCAATTAATAGCAAAAAAGAGCAAATAAAAGAAAAAAAATTCTTATGGCTCTTCATATATTATATCTTCGTCTGGTAATTCATAATCACAGAATTCTGTTTCGTCGAAGAATAAATTAATTTCTCTTTGTGCTGATTCCTCTGAATCTGAAGCATGTACTATATTTCTACCAGTGTCGATTCCATAATCTCCACGAATAGTTCCAATATCTGCTTCTTTAGGATTAGTTGCACCAACCATTTTTCTTACTAGACTTATTACATCATCACCTTCTAAAACCATAGCAAATACTGGTCCGCTAGTAATGTATGATATTAAATCATTGAAGAATGGTTTATCACTATGTTCACCATAGTGTGTTTTTGCAAGGTCTTCTGAAATCATAAGAGTTTTTGCTGCTATTACTTTTAAACCACGTTTTTCAAATCTTGTTAAAATTTCACCTGTAAGTCTTCTTTTAACTGCATCTGGTTTTAACATGGTAAATGTTCTTTGTTTCATTGTTTAACCCACTTAACTTTCCTTGGAATTCTTCCAAGTTTATTGTTTTTTTCACATTTGCTGCTGCAGAAGAAAGAAATTGATCCATCTCTACGGACATACATTTTTCCTGTACCTTCTGGAATTTCTTCTCCACAGAATGAACATGTTCTCATTATTTAAACTCCTATAAGTATATAAAAAGAATATTCTTATACAATAAAAAAAGGTTTTAATCATAACTCCTATGGAGTTCTGATTTCTTTTGCTTCTCTTATAGTATCTAGTAACATTAATACGTCGCCTTCTTTTATAGCACCCATAACGTTTCTAGTGAGTATTCTTCCTTTATCTCTTCCATCAAGTATTCTGCATTTTACTTGCATTACTTCTCCAGTCATTCCTGTTCTTTTTAAAACTTCAATAACTTCTGCTGGAGTACCGTCTTCCATATAATCACCTTATAAATTTTGATTGGTTAAATAAAATATATAATAGCGAAGCTTACTTTTATAATAAAAAATTAAAGAAAGAACAATTTCATTAAATACAATACTCATTAAGAATATGTAATTTATTATATGAATCTATCTTTTTTTTATTGTAAATTTTGAATAATTACTTCTAAAAATTACGATACTTTATTTCCTAAGTATAGGTCCAATCATGATTAGTTTTTGAGTTCTGCAACTTTTTCGACTATTTCATCGACGAGTTCTTGGCCTTCACCAGCATCAATAATACATGCAGATGCTGTACCAACATTAAGTCCTGCAGCTTCTCCTAATTCTTCTTTGGTTGGGAGATATACGTAAGGAATTTCTTTTTCTTCTGCTAAAATAGGTAAGTGTGCTACAATTTCTGCAGGTTCAATATCTTCTGCAATTACTGCTAAAGCAACATTGTTTCTTTCGATGTTTTTTGTTACTTCGTTTGTTCCTTTTCCTATTTTACCTGTATCTCTTGCGATTTCTAAAGCTTCGTAAACTTTATCAGCTATTTCTTTTGGTACTTCAAATTTTACATATACTGAATTTGCCATTTAATGTCCTCCATTATCATCTGGCTTTTAACCATCCATAGCAAGTACTATTTAGATAACTACCAATTTTTTAAAATATACTTTTAAAAAACTATTTTTATTATATCTATAACGACTTGTTGTCTGATTAAATGACCTATTTAATAAAATATATTTATATAATAAAAAATATTCTAATTTAAAACTCCTTAATGAGTGATACTCATTCGCTCACAGTTTTAAGTATGTTTAAAATTAGTTATTTATTATTATATATTTACTATAATAAATACTTTATGTTATATTGTTCTACTTTTTCCATAATATATATTCAAATTATTTAATAAAAAAATAGCTTATAATAAAATAGATACATATATAATATTATTGATGATTTTTTTAAAATAAATTAGTTATAGGTGACAAGTTAATGAATCCCTATATAGAAATTCTCAGACCTACAAATGCTTTAATGGCATTTATAGCAGTATTATTAATGGCAATTATAGGCCATACTTATAATTATGAGATAATACTTGGATCTCTATGTGTATTTATAGCAACAGGTTCTGGAAATACAATAAATGATTATTATGATTATGAAATAGATCGGATAAATGCACCAAACAGACCTATACCCTCAGGTAAAATAGAATTAAAAAGAGCATTATATTATAGTCTAATTTTATTTCTAGTATCAATTATATTAGGATTTATAATATCATTAGAAAATGGTATTGTTGTAATTTTATGTACTATTTTAATGATAATCTATGCTTATGATTTAAAACAAAGATGTTTTATTGGTAATTTATGTGTAGCCATACTTACAGGTTTAACATTTGTTTTTGGTGGTCTTATAACAAAAGATGTTAATTTAGGATTTATTCTTGGATTTTTTGCATTTTTAATGACATTATCTAGGGAAATTATAAAGGATATTGAAGATATTGAAGGAGATAAAAAAGAAGATGCACATACTCTTCCAATTATATATGGGACAAAAAAGGCAGTTATGTTAGCTGTTATTCTAAATATTATAACATGTATTCTTAGTCCCTTGTTATATTATTATAATATATTTTCAATAGTATATCTTATCATAATAATTATAGCAGATATTATCTTTGTATATTCAGCATATCTGGCAGTGCAAAATCAGTCAAAAGAATCTATGCATAAAATATCTAAATACATGAAAATAGGAATGTTAATTGCATTTGTATCGTTTGCTATGGGAGCATTATAAAATAAAAAAAAGGAGGACAATAATAGATGGATTTACAAGACATATTATTACATGATGAAACAATTTTTAAAGATGTAAGAGTATTTAATTCAGATTATTTGCCAGAAGAATTTAAATTAAGACAATCACAAATGGAAGAAATGGCTTTCTCATTAAGACCTGCATTACATGGTGGAAAACCATCAAATAATATACTTTTAGGCCCTCCAGCAACTGGAAAAACAACTGCTATAAAGAAATTATTTGAAATGGCTCAACTGGACTGTGAAGATGATATAATATGTGTATATGTAAATTGTCAATTACATTCTACAAAATTTGGTATTTTTTCACAAATATATAAGAAAATATTTGGTCATAATCCTCCTGAAACAGGAGTTCCATTTGCAAGAATATATAATAAAATTATGAATGAATTATATGATACTGATAAAGCATTGATTGTTGCATTAGATGATATTAATCATCTATTTCATGGAAATATTATAAGTCAAATATTTTATGATATTCTACGTGCACATGAATCATATGAAGGTGTAAGAACTGGTATATTTGCAGTACTTTCAGATGTGGAATTTAGATTTATATTGGATAAAAATGTAGGATCTATATTCAATGCTGCAGAAATAAATTTTAAACCATACACATATGAAGAAACATATAATATATTAAAAGAACGTGTAAACTTAGGATTTTATCCAAATGTTATATCTAATGATTTATTAGAGGAAATTACCACGTATACATTTGAAAATGGGGATTTACGATTAGGTATTGATTTACTGCGTATAAGTGGAAATAATGCTGAGGTTAGAGCATCACGTAGAATTGAGTATGGGGATGTTGAAAAGGCATTTAAAGTATCAAAAAGTGTTAGTTTAAGGTATATATTAAATTCATTATCTGATAAAGAAAAAACATTACTTCGTTTTATTACAAGAATGGATAAGAAAAATATAACATCTGGTCAATTATATGAGGAATATAATCGTGAAAATAAGATTGGTTATGCAACATACAATAGACAAATTAATAAATTAGAATTTCTAAGATTAATTGATACAACATACACAGGATCTGGAAAGAAAGGAAATTCAAGGTATATTAATTTAAGATTTGATAGTAAACAAATACAAGAAAATCTACCACAACAAAAACGAAGATCACTGTAAAAATCATGAAAATCAATCTTCATTTTTTTTTAAAAAAGAGAAAAATTTAAGAAATCTATTTTATTATTCACAAGATTTAGCTGTATTTTTTACATTGTATATTTAATATAACATTCACTATTTTTTTATTATTTTTAAAAT
>NZ_MAIF01000098.1:0-21015 GCF_001729395.1 Methanosphaera sp. A6
TAGATTATAATCTATATTAGTTAAATTACCTATGAGTTAGAGAGATATATTAGTCTCTATAAGGATTGGTTCATGATAGACTCATGAACTTACTTTTTTTTATTTTAATTTACATAACATTATATTTTATTTTTAACAGATTACAATTATAAGAAAAAGCTTTTGAATTTAATTTTTTAAGGGGAGTTTTATGGAAAAAAGTTTAGATTTTAATGAAATTTTCTTTGGTGACATTAAGGAATATAATAGACTAATTATTAGTTTACTAGAATCTCTAAGAAATATTACACCTATAACATTCTGGAATATGGATCAATCAGAATCTGATGATTTATCAACAACAATTGCACTGGAAATTATAGATTTAATTCTTGAATCATATGAAAAAGTAGCAGATAATCTCTATTCAAATGATTTAGCAGTACATGAATTTCCAATATTTTTAGAAACAAAGGAAATGATTGAATGTTTACTTATGGATCCATTTTATGAATGTGATGAATTTATTAATCTTGCAATTACATTATCCTCAGAATTTTTCACATTACTAGAGATAAAACTACTTCTTTTTGATGGATATTCCATGGAATTAGAAGCTCCTCAAGAAGTTTTAGATGAATATGATAAGGAATTAAATAATTTTATTCATAGATTTAATAATTATAAAGATGAATTTACAAAACTACACAGTTAATCTTCTTTAAACTATTTTTTATAAAAAAAGTAGGGTGAGAAGGGGGAATTTATTTTCTATCTACAGATAGTATGTGGATTGCTGCAGTTCCACCAGTACCACCTATATTTAAGGTAATACCAGAGGTAGCATCACTAACTTGACGTTTTCCTGCTTCTTGTCTTAGTTGCCAGGTAATTTCAGCAGCTTGTGCAATACCAGTAGCACCTAGAGGATGTCCTCTTGCTTTTAATCCACCAGATGGATTTACAGCTATGTCTCCATCTCTTTCTATAAGACCATCTTCAATTGCTTGTCCACCTTTTCCTTTTTCAAAGAAACCAAGATCTTCAATTGCAATTAATCCATTTATACTGAAACAATCATGAACTTCTGCCATATCCATATCTTTTGGAGTTAAATTAGCCATGTCATATGCTTTTTTAGCTGCAAATATTGTTGATGGGATGGTTGTTAAACTTTTTCTGTTATGTAAACTTATTGTTGCTGATGCTTGAGTAGATGCTCTTATATAAATTGGTGTATCAGTATATTTATGTGCTTCATCTGCTGGACATACAATAATTGCTGCAGCTCCGTCAGATACAGGAGAACAATCTAAAATATTTAATGGTGATGCTACTTTTGTTGAATTAAGTACTGCATCTACACTAATCTCTCTTTGGAATTGTGCTTTTGGATTTAGAGCACCATTTTTATGTCCAAGTACTGCAAATCCTGCAATTTGTTCACGTGTTGTACCATATTCGTACATGTGTCTTTTTGCCATCATTGCATATAATGATGGGAATGTAACTCCTTGTTGAGCTTCCCATTCACGGTCAGCTGCTGCTGCAATTGCTGGTGTTGCATCTACAACATCAGTCATTTTTTCTACTCCTGCTGCCATAACTCTATCATAGTAACCTGATGCTACTGCCATTATTGCTTGTCTTAGAGCAAGACCACCTGAAGCACATGCTGCTTCTACTCTTGTTGCTGGGATTGGTGTTAATCCTGAGTGTTCTGCTATTAGAGAACCTATATGTTCTTGTCCTACAAATAATCCACCAGTCATGTTACCAATGTACATTGCATCAATATCTTCACCATTCATGTTTGCATCGCGTATGGCATCTATTCCAGCTTCTACAACTAAATCTCTAAAGGATTTTTCCCATAATTCTCCGAATTTTGTTTGGGAAACTCCTACTATTGCGACATCTCTCATAGTTTTTCCTCCTTATTTTATTGTCTTTGTATTTAGTTCATTTTTATTTTACCTTTGAATTTAGCATATGTTGCATAGTCAACATAGGTTATTTTTGATTGAATTTCTTCTAAGGTTTTAGCATTGTTACGAACTTCTTCTATTCTGTCATTTACAGTGATTTTAAATGCATCACTTCCAGCTCCTGATCCATAGGATACTGCGAAGATTTTATCTCCAGGTTTTGCTATATCAAGAATTGATGCAAGACCAAGTGGTGTTGCTCCAGAATATGTATTTCCAATATTTGGTGTTAATAGACCTTGTTTGTATTGGTCTTCTGTGAAGCCAAGTTTTCTTGCAACTCTTATATAGAATTTTCCATTTGGTTGGTGGAATACTGCATAATCATAATCTTTAGCAGTAGTTCCAGTTTCTTCTAACATTCTATTTGCTGCTCCAAGTACATGTTTGAAGTATGCTGGCTGACCTGTGAATCTTCCACCGTGTGATGGATATGCTTGTCCTTCACGTCTATAAAAGTCAGGAGTATCTGTTGTAAAACTGCATGTGTGTTCAATATCAGCTATAGTGTTATCTTCACCAATAATATATGCTGCTCCACCTGCAGATGCTGTGTATTCAAGAGCATCTCCTGGAGCTCCCTGTGATGTATCAGCACCTATTGCTAATCCATATTTTATCATTCCAGATTTTACAAGTCCTACTGCAGCTTGTATACCTGCAGTTCCTGCTTTACATGCAAATTCTAAGTCTGCTGCTGTTAAGTTAGGTGATGCTCTTATTGCATCTGCGACTATTGTTGCGGTTGGTTTTACTGCATATGGGTGTGATTCTGATCCTACATAGATTGCACCAATATCTTGAGGATCTATTTCAGCTCGTTGTAAAGCTCGTCTTGCAGCTTCTACTGATATTGTAATAGTATCTTCATCTGGTCCTGGTACTGATTTTTGATTTACGACTAATCCTTTTGAAATAGATTTTGGGTCATCTCCCCATACTTTAGCAATTTCTTCTACTTTTATTCTGTAAGAGGGGATATGCGCTCCATATCCAACGATTCCTGTCATTTTATCACCTTACTAATATTATATTCAATAATAGTTTCTTTCTGTAATTACAGTTAAATTATATATAGATAATTTTATATTAGATTCTATTATTTTTTTTATCTGTATTAATTAAACTTTAGTTTATTCAAGTTAATATATTTACGTTATTTTTTTCTAGTTCAATAGGTTATATTATAAATATGGATTTTTATTTTTTCCTGTTTGGGGGGTATTTTATATATTTAATCTATTTTTTTCATTGTTTTATTTTTTAGTTTTATTTCTAAGTTTATGTGATTTTCATGTTTTATTTTTTTTTATTTTGAAAAAACAGTAATTTCTTATTTATAGAAGTATATAATATAATATAATATAATATTTAATTTGTAATGGTGAGGACTTTTTAAAATGAGTACTGTAGCAGTAGTTATAAAAACAGAAGAAAAATCAGGAGTATTACATGGTATTGCAGATAAGTTATATGAAAGAAATTATAATATAATCTATACTCATCTATTTCTTGAAGATAATTTTGGAAAGATATATATGGAGATTACTGGTGTAGATGATATGAGTGATCTTCTTAGATATATTTCTAATATTCCAAATGTTGTGGAAGTTCATGCTCATAAAACACTTTATGAAACATTTGGTAAACGTGTGATAGTTGTTGGTGATGGAGAAATAATGGCTAAAACACTACAGGGTGGTATTATGGAAGCTGAATTACATAATGCTCATGGTGAAACTATTAGTGTTGATGGTATGATTATTGGTGGTGGAGTTGAAATTCAAGAAGCAATTCATTCTTTAGATAAACTTCCAAGAATCAATGCTTTGGTTTTATCAGGTAGTATGATGGGTGGTTTAATTACTGATGAGATTATTAAGTTAAAGGAAAATAATAATGATCTTAAAATAGTTTCAATTGATATGTTAGGTGATTTAGATTCGGTTGTTGATTTAGTTGTTAATGATCCTGTTCAGGCTGGAGCTATGGCTGTTAAATTAATTTCTGATATTGATTCATATGATGATGTACTACTTGATAATAAATTCTTGAAAAGTTAGATTAAATTAATATAATAAATAATTTGGAGGTATATTATGTATGATCCAGAACCTAGAGGATTTAATCCTCTGCGACTGATTATTATAATGGTTATTGCAGTTGTTATTATAATGGGTGTAACTGTAGCATTAAATGGAAATTCATCAAATAATGAGCCTGTGGAAAATAATACAACAGCACCCCCAGCTGAGGTAAATCCTATTGAGAAGTCTGTTGTTGTTAATAATTCATATGGTGTTGTTACTAAGATGTCAGGTTATGGTAATAAAACATCGGATATTCATGTGGCTTTGATTGTAGGGGTTGATGTGAAAACTCCGGCTTCAAATGTTGTTGTTTCAACACTTGAAAATTCAAAAAATCTAAAATATGCATATGATATATACGTCATTGAACCAACAAATGATACAAATATAAATAACACTACTAATAATTCAAATAACCTTACATTAAACAATAAAACTGAAGCTTTAGCTGATGAATCTGTAGTGCCAGATATAATTAGCAACAACTATAATTTCTCTATGGATATTCATGGAGTTTCAGATTCTAACTCATTTGTATTTGTACCATCAGAGGACACCTACACATCTAAGAAAGTAGTTACAGCTATATCAAACAATACTGATGTTGGAGTATACACACCAAGTAGTTATACATATGCAAGGTATGTGTCAATACCTTTAATTTCAAATAACATTCCATCAGTAGTTTATATGACTAGTCAATACAATACAAATGGAACATCTAGTGAGATTGGGGATGTGATAGGTGCTGTTGATAACTTCGACTTTGAACATTTAGATGATAGTTTAAATAACACAACTACTAATGACACCTCACAAAATACAAGTAATGTTAATTCCTCAAATAATAATTCCTCATCAGATTTAAATAACAGTACACAAACTGATGGAAATTCTGAAATAATTGACTAGGTATATTTATATGATAAATATGATTTTTTTAGATTAATATTTTTCATATAAAGAATTTTTTATTTCTTTTTCTTTTTTTTAACTTTTATTTTAATTGATTTTTATTTTGATATTTTATATAACAATATTTATATGTACATATGAACAAATATTCATATGAGGAGTGGTTGAGATGAAAGAAGATAACTTATTCAATGTCGGAGATGACACATGTGATATAACAGTATTACATGAAAAACCAATAAGAAGAGCAAAAGAACAATTAATGAGTGAAAATACATACATGGAATTATCTGAGACATTTAAAATCTTTGGAAATCCAACAAGACTTAAAATTCTATCATTATTGTCTGTAGAAGACTTGTGTGTATGTGATATATGTGAAATATTAAATATGAGTCAATCAGCAGTATCACATCAACTAAGAACATTAAGAAGTAAAAATCTAGTAAAATATACAAAAGAAGGAAAACAAGCAAGATACTCTCTAGCAGATAAACATGTTGTACAAATATTAAAAATAGGAATAGAACATGTATTAGAATAAATAAGGTATAAGATAATTATTTTTTTAGAAGGTGTATAAATGGAACACAATAATAAATGTTATGATCCTGATTGTAAAAATGAGGAATGTTTTAATCCAGAACATTTTAATTTCATATGTATGGATCCCAATTGTGAAATGGTTCATTGTGAAAAAAATGCTCACTACAATAAGGATCTATTAAAAAACTTCCAAGAAAAAACAAATTTCAAAGAATATGAACATAACAACGTTGATACTAAAGTAGATAAAATATGTGACTGTGCAGACGACTGTTGTACTGGTAATACACACCATGAACACAACCATGAACATAATCATGAACACAACCATGAACACAATCACGAGGACTGTTGTGATGATGATTGTTGTAGTGATATAAAAATATGTAACTGTGGAGATTGTGATGATGATGATGAAGAGGAAGAAGAAGTAATTAAAGAAGGAATACCTCTTCTTAAAAATCGTTCAATACAAATTATAGTAAGTAGTGGAATACTATTTGCACTAGGACACTTACTTGAATACTTCTCAGTATTTGGGGGAACTCTTGCAACAGTAATATTTGCAATAGGTGCAATAATAGCAGGATATGATATTGCAAAAATGGCAAAAAAAGCAGTGTTTACAAGACATACAATAACTCCAGCAGTATTGATGTGTATTGCAGCAGTAGCATCATTTTTAATAGGTCATCCTGAAGAAGGTGCTGCTGTAACATTTTTATACTTTATAGCAGAATTCTTAGAAGATTATTCAGAACAAAGAGCACAACATTCAATTAAATCATTGGTAGAAATAGCACCTGAAAAAGCACGTCTGAAAGTAGGAAACACTGTAGAAACAGTATCTATTGATGAGGTTAAAGTAGGAGAAATTGTAATAGTAAAACCAGGGGATAAAGTACCATTAGATGGTAAGGTAATAGAAGGAGTATCTACAATCAACCAATCATCAATTACTGGAGAGAGCATACCAGTAACAAAAACAATTAAAGATAAAGTATTTGCAGGAACAGTAAATCAAGATGGATATCTTGAAATAGAAGTTACAAAAGCATCAAAAGATAGTGTAATATCTAAGATTGTAACACTGGTAAAACAATCACAACTAAATAGATCACACACAGAAACATATGTTGAAAAAATAGCAAAATACTATACTCCAGCAATAATTATAATAACCATATGTGTAGCAATAATTCCGCCATTATTCTTTGGAGAAAACATTGTAGATTGGATATACAGGGCATTATCCCTTATGGTAATATCATGTCCATGTGCATTTTTAATATCAACACCAATTGGAATGGTCTCTTCAATAACCTCTGCAACAAGACAAGGAGTGTTAATTAAGGGAAGTAGCTATGTTGAAGAAATGCGTAATATTAAAGCAGTAATATTTGATAAAACAGGTACTTTAACCGAAGGAAAACTTGAAATTATGGATATTGATGTTTTAGATGATAAATATACAAAAGATGATTTAATAGAAATAGCATCTTCTCTTGAAAAAAAATCTACACATCCTATAGCAACAGCAATAGTAAATCATGCTAAAGACAATAATCTTCAAATTAAAGAAGTTAAAAACTTTAAAAATATTCCAGGAAAAGGTATTGTAGGATACATTAATAACAAACAATACTATGCAGCAAATGAATCACTTATAGAGAATAGTGAATTTATAGTATCAAGAGAAACAGTAATTAACTATGCTAGTGATGGAAAAACTGTTGTCTTTATAGGAAATGAAGAAAAAGTCATAGGTATAATCACTGTAATGGATAAAATTAGAGATGAATCTGAAGAAGTAATCAGAAACTTAAATAATGCTGGTGTAAAAACAGTAATGTTAACTGGAGATAATAAAATTGCAGCCCATGCTGTATCAGATAAAATAGGTGTAACTTATATCTACTCAGACCTATTACCTGAAGATAAATTGAATATAGTTGATACTATACGGAATAAATTTGGTGATGTTGCAATGGTGGGAGATGGAATAAATGATGCACCAGCACTTGCAAGATCTAATGTTGGAATTGCAATGGGTGCTGCAGGATCTGATGTTGCAATAGAAACTGCAGATGTAGCACTTATGCAGGATGATTTAACAAAGTTACCTTACTTATTTAGTTTAAGTACTAAAACAATGAGTATTATTAAACAAAATATTATAACAGCAATATCAGTTAAATTTCTATTTGTAATACTAGCTATACTTGGTTTAATTACTTTGATGATGGCAGTAGGTATTGGAGATATGGGATTAACGCTTCTTGTTATTCTAAACTCATTTAGAATTGGAAGAGTTAAAGATCCTATTTTCTAATGGAATTTATAGGTTATATAGAATAAGTAGAATATGATATGAAATTAAGGAATTATTATTAATTATTTTCTTTAATTATCCTATTTTATTTTTTAATTTCATTTTTTAGTAAATTATTTTTATTTAATATAAATAAGGATTCATGAATCATATTTTATTTTATTTTTTTTAAAAATCTTATTTTAATTTTTCAGTCTTAATTTAAGTTTTATTTTCTGATTTTATTATTTTTTATAGTATTTTATTATATCTAAGGGTATTACTTTAATATCTGTCATATTAAAGGCTAAATATTACCATATATTTAAATACTACTATATTGTAATATAATATATATTGGAGGTGAAAATATGGCTGAGTTACCAATTGCTCCTGTAGGCAGATTATTAAAAAATGCAGGTGCTAGCAGAATAAGTGATGATGCTAAAGAAGAATTAGCAGAAGTACTCGAAACATTCGGTACATCCATCGCAGAAGATGCAGTAAAACTTGCAAAACATGCAGGTAGAAAAACTGTTAAAGCATCCGACATTGAGTTAGCATGCAGAGACTTATAAAAACAACTTGTTTTTATGTTTTATTTTTTCTTTTTTTATAGGAATCTTTATAGGCATTCTTTTGGTCTTCAATTAATTTGTGTTTACAGGGGACTAACCACAATCTTTATATATTACTTTGTAAATATATAATAATGCTTACTAAAAGTTAATAATTATTTTTGTTTTTGCCAAGGTTACCGAGTGGCTAGGTGTGTGGCTGCAGACCATAATACTTGGGTTCAAATCCCAACCTTGGCTTTTATTATAAATTCTAATTTTAAATAAAATTTTATAGTTTTAATTATAGATATATGTATTATTATTATAATTTTCTAAATTATTTTAGGAGTATTTTATATCATGATTAAAGTATACAGTACAATGACTCGTCAAAAAGAAGAGTTGAAAGTAACTAACAATAAAATTAAATTATTTGTATGTGGACCTACAGTGTATGATTACTCACATATTGGTCATGCAAGAACATATATCTCATTTGATGTAATAGTAAGATATCTTAAACATGAAGGATATTCAGTATTTTATTTACAAAATATTACAGATATTGATGATAAAATTATAAAAAGAGCAAAGGAAAATAATGAAGATCCACTAGAATTATCTCATAGATTTGAAAAAGAATACCTTAAAGACATGGAAACATTAAATGTATCTAATGTAAACTTCTATGCAAGAGCAACAGAACATATGAATGAAATTATTAATCAAATCCAAGATTTAATTGATAAAGGATATGCATATGATACAGAAACTGGAGTTTACTTCGATGTATCTAAATTTGAAGATTTTGGTAAATTATCCAACAGAAATCTTGATGATTTACAAAATACAAGAATACAAATAGATTCTACTAAAAAAGATCCAAAAGACTTTGCATTATGGAAAAAACAGGATGAACAACCTTACTGGGAATCTCCATGGGGTAATGGAAGACCAGGATGGCATATTGAAGATACTGCAATAACAGAAGCATACTTTGGTCCTCAATATGATATACATGGAGGAGGATTAGATTTAATATTCCCTCATCATGATGCAGAAATAGCTCAAATGGAAGCATCCTCTGGTAAGGAACCATTAGTAGAATACTGGATGCACACTGGATTTTTAAATGTGTCTGGTGAAAAAATGAGTAAATCCTTGGGAAACTTCATTACTATTAAAGAATTGTTAGAAATAGTTACTCCCGAAGTTTACAGGTTCTTTGTATTATCTACTCATTATAGAAGCCCTATTGATTTTAGTGAAGATACATTAAAACAAGCTGAAAATAGTCTTAAAAGAATTCAAAATACTGGTAAAATCATCATAGATAAATTAACTGAAGATAATTTACCTGAAGGAAAAGTACTTGATGAGGACTTAGAATTATTTAAGGAAGAATTCTTCAATGCAATGAACAATGATTTCAACACACCTATTGCTTTATCTAATTTATTTGATTTTACCCATAAGATAAATAAGGCAATTAGTAGTAATGAAGTATCAAGAAATACTCTAAATAATATAGTTGAAACATTTAAGGATATTGAATCTATACTTGGATTTGATATAATAGTTGAGGATGATATGGTTTCTGATGTATCAGGAGATTTATTAAATATTATCACTGAAATTAGAGAAGATCTTCGTTCTAAAAAGGATTGGGATTTAGCTGATAAAATTAGGGATGAATTGGCAAATCTTGATATTACATTAGAGGATAAATAATTCTCTTTATTTTTTTTAATAATATTTTATAACATTGTTATTGTAGCGATAATGTAATAACAATATCATATTATTTATTAAAAAATTTTAAGTATTATAAACATATATCAAGTATAAAGAAGTATAAAAAAATAGTAATTTAATAATAGGTGAATTTCATTGAATGTTAAAAGGAGAGAAATGGGTCAATCAAAAAAGGATGATTTGGCCTATAAAGTATTAAAGGATATAAAGGCATCCCCTGATTTAGGACTACTTAGATGTGTACAATGTGGAATGTGTGCATCATCATGTCCAGCAGCAAGACACTCAGAATATGATCCAAGAGTAGTAATAAAACGAGTTCTTGATGATGATAAAACATTACTTGAAGACAAATATATATGGAACTGTTTCTACTGCTACAACTGTCATAGTGTATGTCCAGTAGGAAACAGTGTATGTGAAGTAAATCAAATACTAAGACAAATGGCAATAGATAAAGACACAGGAAAAAAAGAAATAGAATCATTTATGAGCTTTGCAGACAGTTTCCTTGATACAGGATTAGGAGTAATACCAAAAGAATATCATAAACAATTATTTAAGGATTATGGACCACATTGGGATAGATTACAACAACAACTTGAAGATGTACGTAAAACACTAAATTTAGAAAGTATGTTTTTACTTCCAGAAGCAGAAAAAGAAGTAGATAAAACATTAGAAGCAATAGGATTTAAAAACAGAGTTAAGAAAATAAAAGATGTAAGGGACAAGAAATAGTGGGGGAAGAAAGTATGGAACAAACAAATACAAAAAACATACCAATAAAGGACATAACACTATTTAGAAGCTGTCTTGTATCTGCAGAATATCCTGGAATTGAAGCATCAACAAAATATATCTTTGATAAACTAGGAATAGAATATGTAATAGATCGTAATCAATCATGTTGTACAGGACTAGGACATTACTATGATATATTTGATGAATTATCAACAACAGCACTAGCAGCAAGAAACTTCAGTCATGCAATAGAAAACAAACACAAACACTACGTACCAATGTGTGCAACATGCTATGCAATCTTAAAAAATGCCGCAAAAACATTAAATCAAAAAGATGATGTTAGAGAAAAGATAAATAATGCCTTTTGTGAAAATGGTCTTGAAAATCTACAATACAAAAAAGATTCAATCAATCCAACAGATGACATAACACATGTTGCAGATATATTATATCACTTTAAAGACCAACTAAAAAAACATAAAAAAGTAGATATTTCAGGACTAAAAATAGCAACACACCATGGATGTCATTACTGTAAAGTACATTATGATGATACACTCTGTGGAGTAAGAAATCCACAACTCATGGATAAAATATGTGAAGCAATGGATGTACCAACAATAGGATGGTATGATCATAAAAGATTAACATGTGGCTGTGGATTCAGACAAAGATATGCAAATAGAGAATTATCATTAGAAGCATCAACAGATAAATTTGAAAGTCTATATAAGGAGGATGTTGATGTGTTACTTGTTATGTGCCCAAATTGTCATCTTCAATTTGATAGATATGAAAGAGTAATACAACAACACACAGGACATAAAAAACACATGGTAATATTGAATATTGCACAACTAATAGCACTATATATGGGAGCACATCCATATAAAACAGTAGGAATACAGACACACACAACAAATGTAGAACCAATTCTTGATAAACTAGGTATAGAATATGATAGTGGGGAGGATTCATTACATGACTAATCAACATAAAATAGGAGTATTTCTATGTCATTGTGGTGGAAACATATCTGATGTACTGAAATTAGATAAAATAGAAAAACAACTCATTAAAAACAATGAAGTAGTATCAATTAAACATCATGAAAATCTATGTTCACTAGAAGGAAGGAAGATAATTAAGGATCAGATTCTTAGAGAAAATCTAGATCGTGTAGTGATTGCTGCATGTTCAAGAGTAACTCATGGAGAAACATTTCAAAACTATATAAAACCATTAAATCCATACTTATTTGAAATGCCAAATGTAAGGGAACAATGTTCATGGGTTACTAAAAATCATGAAGAAGCAACAAATAAGGCATTATCTCTAATAAACTCTGCAATAGAATCAGTAAAATATGATGAACCACTTGAAAAAATTCCAACACAAGTAAAAAACAGTGTACTTGTTATAGGAGCAGGAATTTCTGGGATAACAACAGCAGTATCACTTGCAAAACAGGGAATGAAAGTAACACTCATTGAAAAGAGACCAGCAGTAGGAGGCGCAATGGTACAGGTAGGTAAAGTATTTTCACCAGAAAAACTCACAGAAGACTGTGCTGCATGTCTTTTAAATCCTGTTATAGATGAAATGGTTCATAATAAAAATATAAGATTATTAACCAATACAAAACTTGAACGTTCAGAAAGAAGAGCAGGAAACTTTGATGTAATACTTAGAAAAAAACCAGTCTATGTTGATACACAGAAATGTACTAGTTGTGGGAGATGTACAAGTGCCTGTCCAACAGTAGTTCCTGATGAATGGAATGAAGGATTAATAAATAGAAAAGCAATATATAAACCATTTCCACAGGCAGTTCCAAGTACATACACATTAGATGATGAACACTGTATTAAATGTGGGATATGTACAAATGTCTGTCCTACAAATGCAATAGATCTTGATGCTATAGATGATATTATTTCATTAACAGTAGGTTCTGTTGTAATTGCAACTGGACATCAAAGATTTGATACAAGTAAAAGACCAGAATATGGTCATGAGTTGTATGAGGATGTATTAAGTCAAATGGAACTGGCAAGAGTAATGGGAGTAAATGGTCCAACACATGGAAAACTTCTTGTTCCTTCAACAGGTAAAGTTCCACGTCGTGTTGTAATGATACAATGTGTAGGTTCAAGAGACCAACTACCTGGAGGTCATAAATACTGTTCAAAGGTCTGTTGTATGGTAGCACTAAAGAGTGCAAATCTAATAAGAACACATTATCCTGATACAGAAGTTATAATCTGTTATACTGATATAAGAACTCCTGGTGTCTATGAAAAATATTATAAATATGGACAAGATAATGGTATTGAATTAATACGTGGAAGACCAGGAGAGATTGCACGTGAAGATGATCATATGATTGTAAGGATAGAGGATACTTTAACAGGAATTAGAGAAGAAATTCCTACAGATTTAATAGTATTATCTGCAGCTTTAGAATCATCTAAAGGTACAATTGAAGTTGCAAAAACATTAAATGTGGCTTTAACAGAGGATAACTTTATTAAAGAAAAACATCCAAAAATGAAACCAGTAACAACTGATATTGAAGGAATATTTGTTTGTGGTACAGCACAGGGACCAAAAGATATAACAGATAGTATTATTCAGGCAAATGCTGCAGCAACTAAAATATCAGAACTAGTAAATGGTGGGCTTGAAGTTGAACCATTTATTGCATCTATAAATGTTAAAAAATGTGTTCTATGTGGAAGTTGTGTTGAAAACTGTGTATATCAGGCAATAACATTAAATAGAAATTCAATACATGTTGATGCAATATCATGTACTGGTTGTGGAGATTGTATAATCACATGTCCTCAGGAGGCAATAAGTATTCAAGGACAAAGTGATGATAAATTAGAAGCTAGTATTAGGGGAATATTAAAGAATAAAAAAGATGATGAACGTATTATCATAGCATTTCTCGATGATATTGGTAATGTTTCTGCAAATAACATGGGAATTAATAGGGTGTCCTGTCCAAGTTCTGTAAGAATTATTAATGTACCATTTATAAATCGTGTAAAATATAGGCATGTCTTATATGCCCTAACACATGGTGCCGATGGAGTATTCATTGGGGAATATCCAGATACACCTAAACATAAGGAAATACGTGAAAATGTAAATATTATGAAGAAACATTTAGAAGAAGAAGGAATTAATCCAAATAGACTAATAATACACAGTGTATTTATACCTTACTTTAGAGGTTTAGCAAATCAATTTAAGGAATTTGATGAAGAATTAAGATTAAATTCCTATTAATTCTTCAGATATTCTTTAGGAGTTATATTATGATATCACAAGAAAAATACATTGAATTGGTTGAAACAATACTAAATAGAAGTATGGCTAATAGTAGTCAAAAAGAAGCAATTATGGCACCAGTTGATGAGAGTCAGTACATTGTTGCAGGACCAGGTAGTGGAAAAACAACAGTACTTGTTTTAAAGATATTAAAATACTACTTTGTTGATGATATTAGCTTTGATGATGTTATAGTAACTACCTTTACAAAGAAGGCTGCAAGAGAATTAAAAAATAGAACTATTCTTTGGGCTAAAATGATTTCTGAAGCATTGGATTATGATCTTAATTATGATTTTAATAGAATGGTTATTGGTACCTTGGATAGTATTGCTGAGGATATTGTCTGTGATGGTGAATCTATTGAAGTTATAGATAATTTCACATCATCAGCTCTTATGATGCAAACATTACTTTTAGATAATAAGAATTCTAATAAGAAATTAAAACAATTTCTTAAAAAACTTAAAAACAGTGTCGGTGGTGTAAATACTACTGAGATGAACAATCAAATAAGATCTATTAGAGAACGTATTTATTATGATATTGTTGATTATGATAAATTAAAAGAAAATTCTAATAATGAATACATATTATTTGATATTATTGATGCATATAACATGACTCTTAAAGAAAGGGGAATACTTGATTATCCTATGCTTGAAACTAGGTTGTATGATATGTTATGTGATTGTAAAGTTTCTAGATTGAATCATTTTAAAGTACTTCTAATTGATGAGTACCAGGATACTAATTATCTACAAGAACAAATCTACTTTAAAATGGCAGGATATGTCTTGGAAAATAATGGTAACATCACTGTAGTAGGTGATGATGATCAGTCATTGTATCGTTTTAGAGGAGCAACAATTGATCTTTTTACAGAGTATTTAAAAAGAATAAATGATTATATGGGTATTACACCTAAGAGCATTTTTTTAAAGAAAAATTACAGGTCAACTGTTAATATCATTAACTTTGTTAATGAATTCATACATTTAGATAAGAAGTATGAATCATCTCGTAGTATAAATAAGCCATTAATAGAACCAGATTCTAATTCACCTAATGGTTTACCTGTAATGGGCATGTTTAGAAACAACATTGAAGAATTAACAACTGATCTGTCCAATCTTATCTATGATTTAAAAATTGGAAAAGATACTTCCCGAAGAGTTGGTAGTAAAATATATGATTTAAAACAAAAAGATAATCCTTCAATAGCAATTCTTACAAATTCTCCAAAGGAAATAAGTGCATATAATAGACATAGGTTACCATTCTATGTAAGAGAATCTATAACTGGAAGAAGTGAGGATATTGCAGTATTTAATCCTAGGGGTCAAAATATAGAGGCCACAGATATTGTTTCATTAATTTGTGGTTTAATACTTGTTTCTATTGATTCTGATGCTACTATTGAAAATAATTTAGATAACATACCACCTCATACAAAGAAAATACTAAAAGATTGGAGAAAAAAGGTGGAAAATTATTTATCTTGTAAAGAAAAAGAAGTACCATTATATGAGGATGATATAGTCTTATCTGATTTATTAGATGATATAGAAGTAGAATGTAGTGATTTAATTAAGGAATCTAGTGAAAATAGTATTTATCATGATATAATTATGGAAACTATAAATCAGACTAACAATGCAATAAGTGATGAAGGTAGACTCTCTGCTAATCAAATATTCTGGCACATACTTGTACCTATTGCATCAGGTGCTGTTAATGTGGATGATGACATGTTTGATGTTAGTATTGATGAAAATATAAATATCATGTCTATTCATCAGGCAAAGGGTTTGGAATTTGATATTGTTATTGTTGATGTTGGATGTGATATTTATAAAAATGATGCATCATCTGCCTTTAAAAGATTTCCAAGAAATGGTGGTAAAACACATAGTATTGAGAAATATCTTGGTGATTATTCTAAGTTATCACTTTCTAATGAAAATAAGGGTTTGGACAATGCTTTTAATGATCTTATTAGACGATACTTTGTTGCATATACTCGTGCTAAGTCATTGTTAATTCTTGTTGGATTAAATAGTATGCGTTATGGTTATAAGGGTGATTTTCAGGATAATATTAAAATACCTAATGTTGCAACAGGATGGTCTCGAGATAAAATATGTCATTGGGTAAATTTAGATAATTTAATTCATATATAAAAAAATAGTATTTGTATTTAAAAAGAAATAAAGAGTAAAGATTTCACTCTATCCGTGGTATCTTTTTTCTCTAACTCCTCTTCCTTTTTTATTTCCTTGTTTTTTGTATCCAGATTTTGGTCTGGTTCTTCTGTTGGTTCCTTTAACTTTTGCCATGATTTTCCCTCCTCTTAATGTGAATTTAAAAAAAATTATTTCATTATCTTCTTTTTAAGTTCGAACTTTTTTTTGATAATGTCCTTTAACTTAATTGTTATGTTAAGTTTTTTCATCATGAAATAGTATAATATAATATATTTAAATACAATAATATATATTTTTTTATTTTTCAAACTACTTTTTACTTATATAATTACTACCTCTATTTTATTTTCAATATCTCTTTTTGGATTACTTCTATGAATATCTGTTATAGTAGCTTGTTTTGGGGGGTGTATGTTTGATAGGGGAAGTGAATGTTTTAGTTTTTAGGTAATACTTTTATTTTATTCCAGACATAAATTGCAAGTGTAAATATGTATTAGTAGGTAGTCTTTTAAATAATAATGTAAATAAAAATTATTATATACTTTATAAAAAAAGATTTTTTCATATTATGAATATTCAAAAGAATTCATGTGGAGGGTATTTTATTGAAATCAAAAAATTCTATGAGTGTATTGTGTTTAGTTGATGGAGAACATTATTTTCCAGTAACAAAATCGGCTGTTGATAAAATAGAAAGTAAGGGTTATGACGTTAAATTACTCTTATTTATAGGTGGAACTGAAAAACTAAGGGATACAAATGTGGATATAATTTCAGAAATGTTTAATAAACCTGTATTATTTGGTCAAGATCATAGTAAAGTTCCATATGACTTAATAGAAGAATCTATAAAAGAATATGATGTGGGAATGGTTGTTGATTTATCTGATGAACCTGTTGTAAACTATTCAATAAGATTTAATATAGCAACAATTGCACTACTTAATGGTTGTATGTATAAGGGATCTGATTTTGAATTTAAAGCATTAGAAGAGGAAGATGTACTTAATAATCCATCATATAAAATTATAGGTACAGGTAAAAGAATTGGAAAAACTGCAGTTTCTGCATATACTGCTCGTCTTATTAACAAGGATAGTGATTTTGTTCCATGTGTTGTTGCAATGGGAAGAGGTGGACCTCAAATACCTGAAATAGTACGTGGTGATAAAATACATTTAACTCCCAAATATCTTATGGAAAAATCTGATAAGGGCTTTCATGCAGCATCAGATCACTGGGAGGATGCTTTAATGAGTAGAGTTTTAACAGTAGGTTGTAGAAGATGTGCTGGTGGAATGGCAGGTATGGTATATGAGACAAACATGGTTGAAGGAGCAATGATGACCAATGATTTGGATGTGAATCTTGTAGCACTAGAGGGTAGTGGTTCTGCAATACCTCCAGTAAAGGCTGATAAACAAATAGTTCTTGTTGGTGGCCATCAGCCAATGGAAACATTAACAGAATATTTTGGTCCATATAGAATTAAATTAGCAGATCTTATTATAATAACAATGTGTGATGAACAAATCTGTTCTAGGGAAAAATTAGATGATTTATTAATTAAGATACATGAAATTAATCCAAATGCAGATATTGTTCCAACAATATTTAGGCCACATCCTGTAGATGATATATCTAATAAAAATATTTTATTTGCAACAACTGCACCAGAATCAGTACAACATCTATTAAAGGACTATTTGGAAGAAAACTTTAATTGTAATGTAGTGGCTATTTCATCTCACTTGTCCAACAGACCTCTTCTTCAAAGGGATATTGAAGAAAATATTGATAACATTGACTGTATGCTTACAGAACTAAAGGCAGCAGCAGTAGATGTGGCAACTAAAGATGCATTAAATAAAGGTTTAGAAGTAGTTTATTGTGATAACATTCCAATAGCAATAAACGATGAGTATGATTTAGATAAATCAATAATGAATATTGTATATGAAGCAAAAGAAAGCTTTAATAAAAAAGATTAGTTTGAATGAATTAAGAAAGATACAAGTAGCTATAGTATTAATTTTTATAGAACTTCTAATAATTTAAAAAGTAATTGCTTAGATATAAATGAGTATACAGTAGAATAGGGAATTATTTAAGAAAATTTATTCTATAATATGTTATTTTTTGATTATACTTTTTTTATTTTTTTATTTTTTAGTAAATATATATTTAATGTCGTGTTTTTGTGTTTTTAATCCATTATTTTTGTAAAAATATTTTGAAAAATAGTAAAGTATTTATATAACTTCAAACACCCTTATTAACAATAAGTTTATTATATATAATAAATATAATAATATACAGTTGGAAAAATATTTTAAAAGATTATTTTCATAAAAATAATGTTTATTAATTATCAAATTTTTATATCAGTCTAAATTAAAAAAACACGGTTTTAGCATATTATTCATTAAAAAAGAAATTCATTTAATCAGTCTATAATAAAAAAAAGAATTTAAAAAAATTAATAATATCTAAAAATTGGAGGATAATTAATATGGTACAAAATAACCAACAACCATTAATAGTTCTAGCTGATGGTTCTACACGAACAAGTGGTAGTCAAGCAACTAAAAACAATATAATGGCTGCAAAACTATTATCCAACGTACTTAAAACAACATTAGGTCCAAGAGGAATGGACAAAATGTTAATTAACTCTATTGGTGATGTGAAAATAACCAACGATGGTTACACAGTACTTAAAGAAACAGAACCAGATCATCCTGCAGCAAAAATGATTGTAGACCTTGCAAAAATGCAAGAAGAAGAATATGGTGATGGAACAACAACAGCAGTAGTGTTAGTTGGAGAAATATTAAAAGAAGCAGAAAAACTAATTGAACAAGGAATACCAACATCCACAATAGTAAAAGGATTTGAAGAATCAAAAAACAAAACCCTTGAAGTATTAGATGAAATAGCAATTCCTGCTCAAGAAGAAGAACTAATAAACGTTGCAAGAACATCCATGTCTGGAAAAGGATCTTTTACAAACCTTGATAAAATGGCAAAAGAATTAGTTGAAGCATTACTAAATGTTGAAGAAGATGGCCAAATAGATCAAGACATGATCAAAATCAGAAAAATCCATGGAGAAGGTACAGAAGACACAGAAATCTCAGAATGTGTAACTGTAGATAAAAATGTTTTAGAATCAGAAATGCCAAAAGATGTTAAAGATGCTAAAATAGCACTTCTACAATATCCAATGGATGCAAGAGAACTACAAAATGATGCTAAAATAAAACTCACCACACCAGGTGAATACCAAGCATACTTAGATAAAGAAGCACAAATGCTTCAAGATGAAGTACAAAAACTTGTAGATGCAGGAGTAACAGTACTCTTCAACAACAAAAAAATCAGTGACCTATGTCAACACTACCTTACAAAAGCTGGAATACTAACAGCAAAAAGAGTAAAAGCAGGAGATCTTGAAAGATTATCCAAAGCAACAGGTGCAAACATAGTAAATGATATTAAAGAACTTACAAGTGATGATCTTGGAGAAGCAGGTCATGTATATGAAAGAGAAGTATTTGAAGACAGAGAATACATATTCATAGAAGACTGTAAATATGCTGGAGTTTTAAACATCATAATCAGAGGAAGTACAAAACACATTACTGATCAACTAGAACAAGCAATCAACGATGCAATAGGAGCAGTAATAAAAACAAGACAAGATGATAAAGCACTTCCTGGAGGAGGAGCAGCAGATATTGCAGCATCCAAAGCCTTAAGAAAATATGCAAATAAATTCACTGATAAAGAACAATTAGTAATTAAAGCATATGCTGATGCATTAGAACAATTACCAGTAGCTTTAGCTAAAAATGCTGGAATGGACACAATAGATGTCTTAACAAAACTTTTAGCAAAACAAAATGAATCCACAAATATGGGAGTAAATGTAATAAAAAGAGATGTATCTGATATGAAAGCAGATAAAATCCTTGATTCACAAAATTCCAAAAAAGCAATAGTAGAATCAGCTACAGAAATAGCAGGTGAAATACTACGTATTGATGATGTGGTATCAACAAAACCAATGACTCCTGTAGGTGGAGACATGCCTGGAACACCAAATCCATACATGTAAACAATAAGAAGATTAAGATAACTTCTTAATAATCTTCTTTTTTAAAAACTAGTTTTAATTCATATTTAAAAAAAGTAAAAATTAGTTAATAAACTATTTCTTTATTATCTTTCAATTGATGTTGTCGTAGTAGATATATAATTACTACAGGAATAATTACTCCTAAATAATTAAATGACATACCTATTATTTTAAATGCCACTCCAAAAGATATTAAAGTTGTAATTATTAGAAAAATTCTCAAAACATTACTTGTTATTAAGTATTTGCTCTACCATATAGTATATAAAAATCTATTCCCCACACACATAAAGGTACTAAATTAATAAGTTCTAAAAATATAAAATAGGTTAAAGAATATCCTTCATGTTGGAAATGTTCAATAGTACTTGTATTATCAAAATTTTTTGTTATTTTAGCTTTTATAAAAATATCCTCTCTTAGATGAATAATAG
>NZ_MAIF01000099.1:0-2333 GCF_001729395.1 Methanosphaera sp. A6
TTTATATTTAAATTTATATAAAAATAAATGGATTCTATAAAAAAAAGTTAAAATATTTTATAATTAGAGGAGGTTAAATTTATTATCTAATGATTTAATAGTACCAGAGGTTGCTAATGTATGGATTACAACTCTATTTTTTTTATATCTAACTATTGAATTAAGGGCAGTAATCATCTTATTTTCATATCCACGTCTACATTTTATAATACATTTATACTGAAATCTGTTGGGATTTTCAACTTGTTTTACATTTATAAGCCATAAATTTATTTTACTTGACTCTATTTCACCATATATGTTTATTAGGTTATTCCAGAGAAATGTGATAATTTCATCTCTTTTAATTTTAGTTTCACTATATAAATTAAAGGCTATGTATCTTTTTTTTTCTCTTAATGTAGGTGGTAAAATTTTTAATTTAGTCATAATAACATCATACTGTATAATTTATTTATTATTCAATAATTTGAACTCCATCAATAATACTATTTTTATGTTTTGTTATATTTTTAATTATTTCAAGAGGATTTTTTGAAATAGTATTTTTGGCATGTTTTAAATCCATATTCATTGTTTGATTTAATAAAATCATACTTTTAGGAGATCTAACATCGTAAAAACACTCACTACCGCTACTTATAACAACACGAAAATTATATTTATTTTCTAATAATAATAATTGATTGATTTGATTAAGAATTCTTGCCTTATAATAACCTCTATTTTTCAATATATCCATTAGATTTATATTGACACTAATATTGTTTTTAACTAATAACTTAGCAAGTACATGATTAATACCACTATTACGATTATTTAAGTATGGATGATTAATAATATCAATTTGGGGCATTTCACAAATAGCACGATTAATTTTAGAATCACCACCATTTGCCATAATTAAATCTACTTTTTTATAAAAACGTTGAACAGTATTGCGTAGTAATTTAGGATTAGTTTCATCAATACAAACACCATGATATAAAGTCATATGTGTATCTTCATTTAATTTATCAAAAGATTCTTTAATACTCATATCATATTCATTTGAATCATAAAATATACAAGCTCCATTAAATCCAAATTCTTCTAATTGTTCAATAACTTCTATTTCTGGTGCAACATTTAAATCATAAAAAATAGTCATATAATTAATCCTGTAAATTTTATTAGTAGGGTTTTATTTTTTTTAAAAAAAATATTATAGTTATAAGAAGTCAAAGAGTTTATAAGCAACTTTCAATGCATTCTCTTTACTTACTGGATAACTAGCAATTTTTATTCTAGCATGTATAGCATTACCTGAGTATGTTAACTTAAGATTTCTATTATAAGCTTCTTGTTTGTCAAAACGTAGGAAAAAGTTTCCTTTTTCATCCATTCTACGACTTAACTCGTTTTTAATAATTTCTTTATCTGAATTAGATAAATTTTCATTAAAAAACTTTATAAAATCTCGATTATGTCGTTTTTTAGTTATTTTCTCAGATAATATTATTATATCATTACCAAAGTGATCTTCAGTAATGGTTTTTTCAGGTAAAAGGTTGGGAAAAATATAACTGATAGCATCAGTTACCTTTTCTTCATCCTCTGTTCCATAAACAAATGTTCTATAAGAAATATTATGGATCATTTATCTAACCTTTTCAGCACCTTTACCTTTTTTATTTAATCCTCTTCCTTTTTTACCTGCAGAAGTTAAACCTCTGAAAGCACGTCTTGTGTGTTTTTTACTACAAATCCAATTGATTTTGTTATCATGTTGGATTGAAGGACATTGAGGATCTACAAGGATTACTTCGTAGTATTTTGCTTTACCATCTTCCCATACCCAGTATGAGTTTAATACTTCTAAGTTAGGATATTTACGTGCAACACGTTCTTCAGCCATTCTTTGAATGGATTTTTCTCCTGAAATTTTGTTTACACCCATTCTTTTAGGATCTCTTCCGTTTTTGAATCTGGATTTTCTTCTTGATCCTCTTCTTACTCTAATTCTAGCGACTACATATCCTGTTTTAGCTTTATAACCTAAACGACGTGCTCTGTCGATTCTTGTTGGTTTGTCAATTCTTATAATTACAGGTTGTCTTCTCCATTTAGGTAATCTTTCTCTCATGAGTTCTTTCACATAAGATTCATCTGGGTTTTTCCATGCTTCTTTCATATACTTATACATTATATAACACCTCATTGTTCAGCTATAAAAGCCACATCCAATTTTAGTTTTTTAATATGTTGTATATTAAAGGAGTATAAAAATAGAATAATAGTAAAAACATATATTCAAAGAAACTAAGAGTTTCTAAATATTAATATTCTCCTAA
>NZ_MAIF01000100.1:0-3322 GCF_001729395.1 Methanosphaera sp. A6
CTTTTAATGTTTTACCATTTAGTTTATATATAACTTAAATTTTGTTTATATTATTTGTTATTTTTTTAGTATATTTTTTATTATTTCTATTTATTTTGTGGTATTTTGCTTATTTTTAAATGTAATTAATTAACACAACATTTATATACTATAAAAAACTTAGGTATACCTAATTAGGTGTAACTAATTATGTGTTAATATTTTAATAATTAAAACCTAATTTTTTATTGGGTAATGATGTTTGATTTAATAAAATATCATATAGAAATAAAATATTATTCTCGGAGGGAAAAAAATGACAACAGTTAATGATTTAAAACCTGGAGAAACAGGAATTGTTAAAAGACATAAAGTAAAAGGATCTCTTGGAAAACATCTTAAAGAAATGGGTCTTGTTAATGGTACTCCTATAAAACTTGAAAGAGTGGCACCATTAGGTTATCCTGTAGAAATTAGAATTCAAGGTTTTTCTTTAGCTTTAAGAAAAGAAG
The DNA here is from genome assembly GCF_001729395.1 of Methanosphaera sp. A6. Lineage (NCBI taxonomy): Archaea > Methanobacteriati > Methanobacteriota > Methanobacteria > Methanobacteriales > Methanobacteriaceae > Methanosphaera > Methanosphaera sp. A6. Next base: position 492 of record NZ_MAIF01000100.1, read on the forward strand.
AAGCGGAATCAATTGAGTTAGAATAACTCTTTTTTTTAATTCAATTGTTATTTTATTAATATTAAAAGTTCATGATTATTTTTATTTAAACATTGTTTTTTATTTAAAAATTATTCCAACATAATTTAGGTTTACCTAAATTACTACTTATATTATTATTATTCAGAGGTATGATATGGAGAAACTAAAATTCTTATTAGCAGGTAATCCAAACGTGGGTAAGAGTACAATTTTCAACCATCTTACAGGTATGAAACAACACGTTGGTAACTGGCCTGGTAAAACAGTAGAACAAAAATCTGGAAGTTTTGAATTTGATAATTATGATATAGAAATTATAGATCTTCCAGGAAATTATAGTCTAACCCCATATTCAGTAGAAGAACAAGTTTCAAGAGATGCAATTATTCATGAAGAAAATGATGCAGTAATAAATGTTATTGATGCAGAAAATATTCAAAGAAACTTATATTTAACATTACAAATCATGGAAACAGGTGCTAATACAATACTAGCAGTGAATTTGTTAAATTATGCTGAAGATGCAGGTTTCAAAATAAATCTAAAAAAATTAGAGGAAACATTAGGAATTCCAATAGTTGTCGTGGATGCAAGAGAAGGAACAGGATTAAATGAATTAGTACGTGCAACAATCAAAGCAGCTAACCATCCAAAAGATTGTTCATCTAGATTAACATATGGATTTGAATTAGATGATCATGTAAATGAAGTTAAAGGACTATTTCCTAATTTAAAGATAGGTTCAGCACCAGACTCATGGACAGCTATAAAACTTTTAGAAGGTGATGATGAAGTAATAGACATTGCTGAAAAATCATCTGATAAACAAAATCTACAGAAAGTAAATAACATAAGAAGACATCTTGAAGGTATATTAAATGATAATGTAGATGATGCATTTATCAATGCAAGATATGCTGAAATAGATTCAATTATGAAAATTTGTGTAAAAAAACCTGGTGCAGGTAAAAAAACACTCACAGATAAGATAGATGATATAGTAACCAATAGAATACTTGGAATACCAATATTTTTAATAGTGATATATGGAGTTTTCCAACTTACATATACAATAGGAGGACCATTCCAAGATTTAATAGATGAAGCATTTACAATGCTTATAGATAGCATTACTCCAATACTAGGTGATGGATTAGCATCATCATTTGTATTAAATGGTGTAATTGGTGGAGTAGGTTCCATACTTACATTTATACCTATTATATTCATATTGTTTTTCTTACTAAGTTTAATAGAAGATGTTGGTTACTTAGCAAGAGCAGCATTTGTTATTGATAGAGCAATGTATAAAATAATGGGATTATCAGGTAAAGCATTTATACCAATGATTCTAGGTTTTGGTTGTGATGTAACAGGAATAATGGCAACAAGAACATTAGCAAATGAAAGTGATAGAATATCTACAATGTTAGCATTACCATTTATATCATGTAGTGCAAGAATACCTATATATGCATTATTTACAGCAGTATTCTTTATATCAAACCAAGCAGAAATAACTTTTGGTTTATATATACTTGGTATGATAGTAGCAATTATAGTTGCAAGATTACTTAAAAGAACAGCATTTTCAGAAGAATCTGCACCATTTATTATGGAATTACCACCTTATAGATTACCTACACTTAAAAGTGCAGGATTACACATGTGGGAAAGAGGTTCTCTTTTCATTAAAAAAGCAGGTACAATTATTCTAGGAACATCCATTATTGTATGGTTACTTGGTAATTTACCACCAGGTGTAGAAGAAGGATCTGTTCAAAGTATAATTGGTATGTTTGGAAATATTATAGCTCCAATATTTGCTCCACTAGGATTTGGTTTCTGGCAAGCAGCAGTAGCTTTAGTATTTGGTATAATGGCAAAAGAAATTGTAGTATCTACCTTCGGTACACTATTTGGTGTAGGTGAAGATGGAATAAGTACAGTTTTACCATCATTATTCACACCATTATCATCATTATCATTCATGGTATTTACATTATTATATGTTCCATGTTTTGCATGTCTTGGTGCAATAAAAGAAGAATCTAACTCTTGGAAGTGGATGGGTGTCTGTGTAGTAACATGTTGTGTTATAGCATATATAATGGCATTTATTGTATATCAAGGAGGATTACTGCTAGGATTTACTTAAAATAATAGTATAATCTTTATACTATCTTTTTTATTTTATGGAGGTGTTTATTATGATTATAGGTGCAAGTCCAGAAGTCATAAAGAAAATCAAAAAAGAATAAAACTCTATTTTCTAATTTTAATAAAAATTTTATAATTATTAATTACAATTATTTAATAAACAATAAAGGAGACTTATCAATGATACAATGTAGAATATGTGGTTGTAAATTTGATGAAAAAAATGTGAAACCATGTGGATGTAGCTGTGCCTTTGGTGGATGTCATGGAAATAATGTTCGATGTCCAAATTGTGGTTATGATATGCCACGTCCAAAGGAATTTAAAAAAACAAATAATGAAAACTTTAATTTTTCAATTATGGATAGAATTAAAAGTTTTTTTTAAATAAATATAGAAGTACTTTTTTCATAAACTTTTTTCTAATTTAATTCTAATTCTATTTTCTAATTTTTATGATTAATTTGGATTTTTTAATATTTTTTCAATAAATATTTATAATATATGAATATTAATATAAATTGAGGCATGACTAAAATGATTCAATGTAAATTATGTGGACACAAATTTGATGAAACTACAGCACAACCCATGGATTGTAATTGTGGTTGTGGTGGAAATAATGTATTATGTCCAAATTGTGGTTATGA
>NZ_MAIF01000101.1:0-21068 GCF_001729395.1 Methanosphaera sp. A6
ATTTAAGAAAAATATGAAACAGTGGATATTGTTCGGGGTAATGCTACAAATAAAACTGTGCTTGAAAATGCAGGTATTGAAAATGCTGATATCATTGTGGCTGCAACTAGTATTGATGAAGTAAATCTACTTATTGGTATTTTATCTCAAGGATATCATCTGAAAAAAATAATTGCTAGAACTGCCAATCCATCACATATAAAGATGTTTAAAAAATTAGGACTAAATGAAGTAGTAAGTCCTGAACTTACAACTTGTATGGATATTCAAAAGTTAATTATCAATTCTCTTTCTGTTAAAATGTTAACAACAGGTTCTGATGATATGGAACTAGTAGAAATCACAGTCAAGTCCAGCAAAGTTGTTGGTAAAGAAATAGGTCAAATTAGTCCATCAAAAGATTTCATCATAGTCTTATGTAACAAAAACAATGAAGATATTATAGCCCAAAATAATATTGTTTTATCAAAAGATGATAAGATAACAGTTCTTGTTAAATCAAATAAAATTAAAAAAGTTAAAAAATATTTCACAAAAAGTGGTCTTCTTAGCTCAATATAAAAAAATAATAAAAGGAATTTATTGTGTTTATAAACGTGAAGCTAACATGACAGCTAATGATATTTGTTCAGTTACAGCTGATATTGCATATGGTCCATGACCAGGGAATAATTGAACAACATCTAAATCTGCAAGATGTAAAATGGATTTTCTCATATCATCCATACTTCCTGTTGGAAGATCTGTTCTTCCAAAGTTACCTCCAGAAAAGAGTGTATCTCCACTTATTAAACTTTTTCCATTACATAAACAAATACCACCACGTGTATGACCTGGTGTGTGTAATACTTCATATCCATTAACCATGTCATGCTCATTTAATGGTTTAATATCTAAATCAGGAACTTTCATTCCAAATGATGATGCTACTGTTGCATTTTCATCCTTATTTTTAACAGTTTCCAAATCTAATGGATGCATATATATATCATAACCATATTTATCTTGTAAATATTTATCTGCACCCATATGATCAAAGTGACAGTGTGTATTTACAATTTTTGTAATATCATTCATTGATATTCCAGATTCTTCTATTGAATCTATTAAATATTTGTTATTTAGTCCTGTTCCAGGATCAATTAGCATATCCCCAATAACATATGTATTTGAATCTCTTTCTTTTCCTAAAATTATTGTAATATCATCTACTTTTTCCATATTATATCCCACCTATTTTAATTCATATTTCATACCATAACAACCATATGTTGTTCCTAATATTTTATGATAATGATTTTCAGCACGCATAAAACCAAGTTTACCATAAAAATTTAGTAATCCTGGTTTTTTAAATTCAACATCCAATAATATTGCATCACATTTTAATATATACGCATTTTTTATACATCTTTTAACTAATTTACTTCCAACACCTTTTTTTCTATGTTCTGGATTAGTATATAAGTTTCCAATATAGTATTCATTACTTTTAATATGTGATGCAAATAACATACCTACTATTGAATTTTGTATAATTAAAGGTAAACTAGTACATGAAGTATCATATAAAGCTTTATATGTATTTCTAATAGATAAATCAGAACCCTTAAATGATACAGCAATTCCTTCAATATCCCTTGGATTCTCATCATACAATATTGTGATAAAATTTCTATGATAAGGATTTATATAATCACTCATTATTAATCTCTCAATAGCAGTGATTGCACGTACTTTATCATTATAAAAGAGTAGATTAAATGTAAATTCATCAGTATTATATATCCATGTTGCAATCTCACCAACATCATCATAATCATTTAAATTTCTAAAATTAGTCATAATATCATTTTCTTTAAAGCTTATATTTTTATTATAGTATTTATTAATACTTCTCTTTTATTTGATATAAACTTTTTAATATTCTATTTTATAAATAATTAAGTATTATGGAAACTAAAACTATAGTTCTAAATGATATTGATTATATAACAAGAGATGAAAAACCAGTAATACGATTATTTGGTAGAGACTCTAAGACAAATGAAAATGTTATTGCATATGACACAACATTTAAACCATATTTATATATTTTACCAAATAATTTAGATGAATGTCTAGTTGAACTACGCCAATTAGGTATAGATGATTTAGAATTAGAAGATAAAATAGATATTGGAGTTAAACGTGAATATATTAAGGCAACATTAATTCATCCACAAGAAGTTCCAAAATTACGTGATATTATACGTGAACTACCTACTGTTAGAGAAATAAGAGAATATGATATACCATTTTATAGAAGATATTTAATTGATAAACAAATAACACCAACAAATGTTATAGAAATTCATGGAAAAACCCAAGATATGGATTTTGATGTTGATGATGATGTTATTATATTTAAATTAGAAGAAAACCCAATTGATACTAAAGAGATTGTAAATCAGAATAAAATATTAAGTTTTGATATAGAAGTTTATAATGCTGAAGGTATGCCCTCTGCTAAAAAAGATGCCATTATTATGATGAGTTTATGTGGTAATAATGGTTTTAAAAAGGTTTTATCTACAAAAAAATCAAGTAAAGATTTTGTTGAAACATTACCTACTGAAGAGGATATGTTAAAACGATTTGTTGAAATTATTAAAGAAGAAAATCCTGATATGCTTGTAGGATATAACTCTGATAACTTTGATTTACCATATATTAAAGAAAGAGCAGATACACTTAATATTAAATTGCCTCTTGGAATTGATAAATCAAGTATTAAATTCATAAAAAGAGGATTTAATAATGCAGGCCTTATAAGAGGCCGTGTACATGTAGACTTATACCTTCTTGTAAGGCAATACATGAATTTAGATCGTTACACATTAGAACGTGTATATAAAGAATTATTTGATATTGAAAAGATAGATGTACCTGGAGATAAGATATTTGAATACTGGGATTCTGACAATGAATTATTAGAGAAATTATTTGATTATTCAATGGATGATGCTATTACAACAACAGAAATTGCAGATAAATTAACTCCCCTTACTGTTGCACAAACAAGATTAGTTGGTCAACCATTATTTGACATTGCACGTATGACTACCGGACAAATGGTTGAATGGTATCTTATATGGAAGGCATTTGAAAAAAACAACATAATACCAAATAAACCAACTACTAATGAATATACTCAAAGAAGAAGTTCTAAAAAGGTAGCAGGAGGCTATGTTAAAGAACCTGAAAAAGGATTATTTGAACATATTGCATATCTAGATTTTAAAAGCCTATATCCTTCAGTAATTATTGCTCAAAATATCTCTCCAGATACTATAACTACTGATGATACGCTAGATGAATCAGAATATCATCTATGTCCAGAATCAGATTATAAATTTTTAAAAGAACCAAAAGGTTTTATTCCTTCAATTATTGGTTATATTCTTGATGAAAGACAAAGAATTAAAAAATTAATGTATGAAGAAACTGTACCTGAACAGAAAAAGGCATATGACTTCGAACAACAAGGACTTAAACGTTTAGCAAATTCAATGTTCGGAGCTTATGGATATGCGCGATTTAGATGGTATAAAAAAGAATGTGCTGCTGCCATAACTGCTTGGGGAAGGGAATATATTCAAGATGCAATGAAAAAATCAGAAGAATATGGTTTTAAACCAATATATGCAGATACTGATGGATTTTATGCTACATATATTGGTAATTTAGATGATTGAAAAAAAATAGATAATTTATAAAATATTTATAAGTTAAAAAATACATAATAATTATTAAAAAAAATATAAAGAGTATATTTTATGAAGCTTAGTCCTTTACAAACTATTGTTTTTATAGTAATATTAGCAGGAATAGCATATGGTGCATACAGTGCAACAATAGATCAATTACCTGATGTTTCAGGTACTGTTGTTGGTAACACAACAGTTAATAACAGTACAAATCCAACAATAGGAACAGTTTACTTATATGATGATACAAATAATTCTTCAAATACATCAGTTATAATTAGAAAAAACACTAAAATATACAAGGAAGATAAAAATGGTAAACAAACCTCTGTAAATATGTCTAGCATAAAAAATGGTTGTAAAATTGATGTTTATACAGTAGGTGACCCTACAAATACCATTCCACCCCAAGTAATCTCTGAAAGAATTGTTATTAAGGCTAAAAAATAAACTCCACCCTTTTTTTATTTTTATTGAAAATAATTCCATTAAATAGCTAGTTTCTAATAAAATTTCAGACTAAAAAAAAATAAATTGAAGTAGACTACTCTACCCCATATTGAAAAAAAATTATTCATAAGTATCATATGAATATGTCATCACTTAGATGTATGTATATATAAAAAAGCTTCTATTTAAAGGGATTATATAAAAATACCTGAATTTAAATAAAATTTATATGATTTAATATAAAAACACACTATAAATATAAATACTCTTGAATTAATTTAGAAATTTTTTAAAATAAGAAATTAAAAATGGTTTTTTGTTATTTAATAAATACTTTTTTTTAAAATGATACTCACCATTATTCTAAATATAATTGATTTGATTATGTTACTGTTGATTTTTCTTGAATATTTAATTGTAATAATCTTTATTTATTATAAAAAAAAGAAGTTTAAATAGTAAAAAATATTTTTATATAAAGTATTTTATAATATAAAAAAAAATATTACTAAAATAAACAGAGTGATCCAAATGAAAGACACAGTGGGAATGATACTATGTGGTGGTTTTGGAAAAAGATTAAGACCTGTAACTGAAACAGTACCTAAACCATTAGTAGAACTAAAAGAAGATTACACAATACTTGATAAACAAATATTTGACTTTAAAAGTGCAGGAGTTAATAAAGTAATATTATTGACTGGATTCCTTGGAGAAAAAATAGAAGAACGTTATGGTAATGAATATATGGGCGTTACAATTGAATATGTTAAAGAAGAAAAACCTCTTGGAACACTAAATGCCATACGTTTAGGAATGGAACACATGGATGATAACACACAATGTGTAATAAGAAACGGAGATGTTGTTGCAGATTTAAGTATTAAAAAAATGATAGAAGATGGTGAAAAATCACCATTTGATTTCACAATATTTGTAACACAAATGACATCACCTTATGGTATAGTTGAATTAAGTGGAGATAAAATAGTATTATTCAAGGAAAAACCATTACTTGATTACTATATAAATGGTGGAATATACTTTTCAAAAGGTAAGTTAGACTTCGGATCATATAAAACAGGAGATATTGAAAAAACAATATTCCCTGAATTAGCAAAAGATAAGAAACTTGGATATTATAAGGAAAATGGTTTATTTTGGATGGCAGTAGACACGTCAAAAGAATTACAGCAAGTACAAAATGAATATAAAAACAGAGAAGATAAGCCATGGGGATATGAGAAAGTACTTATATATACTGATAAATATCTTACAAAAGAATTATTTATTAAAGAAGGTTATCAGACAAGCTTCCACTATCATCCAAATAAAGATGAAACAATGTACATTGTAAGTGGAAAAGGTTACATAGAATTTGAAGACAAAAAAGAATATTTTGGAGCAAAGGATACTGTAAGAATAGAACCACAAACACCACATACTATTGTTGCTATAGAAAACACAGTATTACATGAAGTATCTACACCAGACTTAGATGATACAATTAGAATAAAAGATTTCTATGATTCACAAACACCTAGTGGTAAAAGATAGATTGAATCTATCTTAAAAATTCTTTTTTACTTTTTTTAAAATTATTTATGGAGACGTGGTTTTATTAGTAATATAACTATTATTGATTATGGCAGTGGAAATATAAGGAGCATATATAATGCTTTAAAACGTTTAAATGTTGAAGTAAAAGTATCTTCTGATATAAATGAAATTAAAACTTCTGATGCATTAATATTACCAGGAGTAGGTGCATTTGGTGCAGTTATGAAGAATCTTGTTAAGTATAAGGACGTTGTATATAATCATATAGATGATGATAAACCTTTACTAGGAATCTGTTTAGGATTACATATGCTTTTTTCTAGTAGTCAGGAGAGTCCTGATATTAAGGGGTTGGATATATTTAATGGTAGTGCAAAGAAATTTAACTTACCTCCAGAATATAAAATACCTCATATGGGATGGAATACTATAGAAGTAAATGATACTACTTCAAATAACACTACTCTTCTATCTGAAGCTGACAATAACTATATGTACTTTGTTCATTCATATTATATTGACCCTGAGGATAAAAATATAATAACTGCATATACTGATTATGGTGGAAAAATTCCAGTTGCTATTGGAAAGAATAATATTCATGCACTACAATTCCATCCAGAAAAAAGTGGAAAAGCAGGATTAAATATTCTACGTAAATTTATAAACACCATAGATTAACCACCTTTTCTTCTTATTTTTTATAATATTAGAAATTAATATAATAATAACAAAGTATGATATATAGATATAATCATACAAATTTTATGAAAATTAATAATTTTAGTGATGTATATGGATATTGAAGAATTTGTAAAGAAAAATATGAGACAACAAAAAGATGAAAATGAAATAATTGAAAAACTCACAACAATAATCGAATACTACAAGAATATTAACTCCAAACAAGCAAAATTATTAAGTAAAACTGTGTATGATGAAGTAAAAACAACAGAAAACTTAGATAAAACTGAATTAAAAAAATTATTAGATTATCCAAAAACAAATATCCATATGGGCGAATTTGGTGTAGGATCACGTGGACAAGGAGATTTCTATGTACACAATCAAATTGCCCAGATTATTAAAAATACTGACACTTCCTCCATAGTAAATCCTACAGCCCAAGATGATGGAGGAGTAGTAAAGGTAGAGGATACCTATTATATAACCACTGCAATAGATGGAATTCATTCAAGATTAAGTGATTATCCATTTCTTGCAGGATTTCATACAGCAAGAGCCACACTACGTGATGTATGTGTTATGGGCGCAAATCCTGTAGCATTAATAAGTGATATTCATCTTGCAGATGATGGAGATGTTGGAAAAATATTAGATTATACTGCAGGAATCTGTGCAGTATCAGAATTAACACAAGTCCCACTAGTTTCTGGAAGTACCCTCCGTATTGGAGGCGATATGGTTTTAGGTGATAGATTAGTTGGTGCTGTTGGTGCTGTTGGATCATCCAACACCTTACCCAAAGCACGTAGTAATGCAAAAGAAGGTGATTTGATTCTTATGACAGAAGGTTGTGGTGGTGGAACAATCACAACAACTTCAATATATAATAATTATCCTGAAGTCATAAAAGAAACACTTAATGTTCAGTTTATAAAAGCATCACAACTACTAAATAACTATCCATCAGAAGATAAAATTCATGCGATGACCGATATTACAAATGGTGGAATAATTGGTGATTCTAATGAAATTAATAAAACAACAGGACTTGGAATACATTTATATAGTGAAAATATTAAAAATCTTATAAATTCAAAGGTTTATAATATGTTAGATGATTTAGATATAGATGTTCTTGGGGTTTCAGTTGATTCATTAATGATAATTGTTTCAGAAGAAGAATCAGATACTATTATTCGTTTATTAAATGAAAATAAGATTAAAACAGATGTTATTGGAAAAATAACAAATACTGGTAAAACCTATCTTGAGGATGAATCTGGTAATATTAAACAATTAGTTCCAAAATTTAGAGAAGCTGCATATACCCCTATAAAGAAAGTTATTGATTCAATAAATGAAGTGGACTTTGAAGAAAATAAAAAAACAATCAATCATGCTACAGTAGAATCTATTAAGAAAAAAGATGAGATTGTATCATGGATAAAAAGTAGATATGAATGAAAAAGGACAATTTCTATTATATGATGGAGTACTTGCAATAATTATTCTATTTATTATTATGATAGTCTGTTTTAATATTTTAGAAAAAGAAAGTACTGTATATGAATTAGATAATACTTATAAAACACCATATGAGGTATTAAATCTATTAGATACTATGCCCTATAATGATGAAAGTATTCTATATTCTCTAACTATGATAGATGATATTAATACTGAGTTAGAAAGTAATCTCTTAAATATAACAGAACATATTATATCAGACAATACCAGATATGAATATATTCTAAGGGATATTACAACAGACAAACTGTTACTTAAAACATCAGATAATAAAAAAATAATATATAGTGGTAGAAAAATTGTGAATGGACATGTTTTTGAATTAGATTTTTTAATCTAATTTCTTTATTTTATAACACTTCACTAATCTTGATATGAAGGATATTATGCCCATTATACTAGTTATAATTATGATTATATTTACAATATAGTTACAGTTAATTATATTAGAAAATAGGACCATACCTGGTATTGCCATACATATTACTCCAAAATATTTTCCTATTTTATCAAATATTAATGATTTATCTTTGTTATTTGCAAGTATTGATGATGTTAATATAAATTCACTAAAGACTATTATTGTTAATATTAAAAACCATGATGGTATTTTATTTACATAAACAAGCACTATGTATGATAATAATACAAATGTAATATCTGCAATAACATCTAATTTTGATCCAAAAGATGATGTGAGATTGTTTTTTCTAGCTATTTTTCCATCAAATATGTCTGTTAATGATATTATTATAAATAGAATTAATAGTATTATGCTGATTTTATTATTGTTTATATACAAATCACAAAGTCCTATACTAAATAATATAGATAATATTATTCTTAGAAAAGATAATTTATTTGCATTGTTAAATAGATCATACATGTTTTTATATTAAATTTTTATAAAAATAGTTTTTTTTTAAAAAATGGGGTCACAGGGATTTGAACCCCGATCCTAGGATTTCTCTTGTCTCAGCACTCCAATCGATCATCATCGGTATGCCTCAGCATGCGCGCGTTCTTCAAAGACAACTGGAGTCCCAGATGATGCCAGGTTACACTATAACCCCATATGTGCTATTTAAGTGTTAAGACTCAAACGAGTTTTTAGGATTATTTATAATTATATAAAAAGTATTATATATAGTTTTAGGTTATAAATCATTAAAAAAATTGAAAAAAGAGTTCTATTTTATATATTAACTTCTTCATATACCAAATCTATAGCTTTGGACATACCTTCTTTTACACTATCACATAATCCATATTCTACAAATGGTGATGATACTTTTTCAGGTTGACATGCAATAACAACTATTTCAACATCATCTAATTCATCTAATGGATCTACAACAGATATTGAATGGGGATCCTGATATTTTCCTACAGGCATTTCATCTTTTGATAAGATTTTAATATCTCCTGGTTTTCCACCAAAGTTTGCAATATCAAGTATGATTATTTTCTTCCACATTGGATTTGGTAATGAAAAAAGATAGTGGGGTGCACTTGTACCTGCATCAATTGTCATTACATTATCAGGTAATGGTCTTTCTTTGAGATGTTTCTCAATTTCATCTATTGTAGCTGGTCCAAATCCATCATCTTTAAATAGAACATTTCCACATCCTACTACTAGTACTTCTGCATCGTATGTCAAAATAAAATCTCCATAATTTATTATCTTTATTATTTTTTCTATATTTATAGTGTTATTTATATTAATAATAGTATATGATTATTTTTAAAAATTATTTAGGAATATAACATGTAATTTTCATTCTTTCCATTTCTTTACTTAATGGCTCTTGCAAATCACTTCTATACCATGCAAGTTCAAGTTTATTTGTAAGTGGATTTTTATATAATGCATAACCTTCTCTTTTATCAGCTAATAATAAAATCCATATATCTGGACCAACACTTGTTTTATATATTTTACAGTAAAATACATGTTTTTCATCATCATCAGAAAAACAAATATAGGCATTATTAATAGAAAGTGTTTCTTTAGGATGTAACAATCCTTGCACCTTTTCTTTATATGGGCTAAGTAATAATTCTAGTCTATCTAATGAAATATTAACATATTCATCATCATTTAAAAATAAATCTACTTTAATTTCATTACTAATAATCATGACTATACCTCCACAACATTAGTGTTAATATATGTGTTAAAATAATTATTATGTTTATTTATAAATTTCAAAAAAAAGATATTGAAAAAGAAGGGGTTGAATGGATGAGATTATTTAGTAAAAATTTTATCAAGAAGTCCTTTTTTAACATGAGATATTTCTTCTCCACTAACATCAGCAAACTCTTTAAGTACTTCTTTCTGTTTAGCAGATAATTTTTTAGGAACAACAACCTGCACTTTAACATACAAGTTTCCTTTTCCTGACCAGTTAAGACTCTTAATACCCTCTCCTCTTAATTTAAATGTACTTCCACTTTGTGTACCTGCTGGAATATTAAGAGAAGCTTCACCATCAATTGTTGGAACATCAACAGAATCTCCTAAACATGCTTGCACATAACTTATTGGTAGATCATAGAATAAATCTTGGCCTTCTCTTCTAAATAGATCGTGTTTTAAAACTTTTATAGTTACATACAAATCTCCAGAAGGAGCACCCCTAATTCCATCATCACCTTCACCAGAAACACGTAGTTTTGTTCCAGTTTCCACACCAGCTGGTATGTTTATTGAAATTTTATTGGTGGTTGTTTTTAATCCAGAACCATGACATTCTGTACATGGTTTTTCAACGTGTTGCCCTTCACCATTACATTGAGGACATTTAGAGACTGTTGCAAACTGTCCAAGTGGAGTGTTTTGTACTTGTTTTACTTGTCCAGCACCATTACATTGAGGACATGTTTTTACAGAAGACCCTGGTTCTGCACGAGTTCCATTACATTTTGGACATTTTTTCTTATGTCTAACATCTAAATCCTTAGATACACCACTAGCTACTTCTTCAAGTGTTAATTCTACTATTTGTGAAATATCCTGCCCTCTTCCAGAAGGACCAGATGATTCTCCACCAAATCCAAATAGGTCAAAAATACTTCCAAATCCACCTTGGGATCCACCACCAAATCCAAAACCATTGAAAATATCTTCAAAGTTTATGTTGTTAAAGATATCTTCTTGACTGAATCCGTCCATACCTGCATGACCAAATTGATCATATCTTTTTCTTTTTTCATCATCAGATAGTACACCATATGCTTCACTTAATTCTTTGAATTTTTCCTCAGCACCCTCCTCATGATTTACATCTGGGTGATATTTCATAGCCAATTTTCGATAAGCTTTTTTAATTGTTTTCTTATCAGCGTTTTTATCTACACCTAATACTTCATAATAATCTCTCTTATCTGCCATAGTATTGCCCCTTTCTATTAAAATAATAAATAAAAAAAAATAGTATAGGAAAAATCTTCCTATACTATACCCTTCTTTTTTACATCTTTAAGATTTAAAAAGAAATTATCCTTTCTTATAGCTAATTAATTTTAAGATAAATTTATTTATAAACGGTTATTAAATATTTTCTTTTAACTTAATTGATATATAAAAAGAAATTGTTAAAGAAATCTTCAACAATAATCCTTCAATCTATGTGTTAATTTATTTATTTTTTTTCAAAGTCTGCATCGATTGTGTCATCATTATCAGATTGTGTTGAATCTGATTGATCTGCTTGTTGTTGAGCTTGTTGTTGAGCTTGTGCAGCTTGTTGATATATTTCTGCACCAATTTCTTGTATTGTTTTATCTAATGCATCAGATTTTTCTTTAATTAAGTCAATGTCATCTTTTTCTATTGCATCTTTAAGTTCTTGTTGTTGATCTTTTATGAGTGTTTGTTTATCTTCACCTAATTGATCTTTGAGTTCTTCTAAAGTTTTATCAGCAGTGTATACTAATGAATCTGCAGTATTTCTAATTTCAATTTCTTCTTGACGTTTTTTATCTTCTTCTGCATGAGCTTCTGCTTCTTTTACTTTTTGTTCAATTTCTTCATCTGATAATTTGTTAGATGATGTGATTGTTATTTGTTGTTCTTTACCTGTACCTTTATCTTTTGCTGATACATTGATTATACCATTTGCATCTATATCAAATGTTACTTCAATTTGTGGTGTTCCTCTAGGTGCTGATGGAATACCTACTAATTGGAATCTTCCAAGAGTAGTGTTATCATTAGCCATTGGTCTTTCACCTTGTACTACGTGAATATCTACACTTGTTTGACCATCAGCTGCTGTTGTAAATATTTGACTTTTCTTAGTTGGAATTGTTGTGTTACGTTCAATAAGTTTTGTAGCTACTCCACCCATTGTTTCAATTCCTAAAGATAAAGGTGTTACATCAAGTAATACTAAGTCATCAATTTCTCCAGCTAATACTCCACCTTGAATAGATGCTCCTGATGCTACACATTCCATTGGGTCAATTCCTCTTTCTACTTTTTGACCTACAAAGTCTTCTACATATTGTTGGATGGAAGGCATTCTTGTTGGTCCACCTACGAGAATTATTCTGTCAATTTCATTATTTTCTAATTTTGCATCATCAATTGCCTGTTTAATTGGAGCTCCACATTTTTGAATAATTGGATCAACAATTTCTTCAAGTTTTGCTCTAGATAAACTCATATTTAAATGTAAAGGTCCTGCTTGTGTTGCTGTAATAAATGGTAAGTTTATATCTGTTGTTAATGTTGTGGACAATTCAATTTTTGCTTTTTCTGCTGCTTCTCTTAAACGTTGAGCTGCTTGATCATCATTTAATAAATCTACACCATTTTCTTTTTTGAATTCTTCTGCTATGTATTTCATTAATGCAGTGTCCATATCAGTTCCACCAAGGTTAGTGTCTCCACTTGTGGATTTTACTTCGAAGATTCCTTCTCCAAATTCCATAATTGTTACATCAAGTGTACCTCCACCAAGGTCGAATACTAATATATTTACATCTTCTTCATCTGTTTTATCTAACCCATATGCTAAACTTGCTGCTGTTGGTTCATTTACAAGTCTTAATACTTCTAAACCTGCAATTTTTCCTGCATCTTTTGTTGCTGTTCTTTGGTTATCATCAAAGTATGCTGGTACTGTAATTACAGCCTTTTTAACAGGTTCTCCTAAAAATGCTTCTGCATCTTTTTTAATTTTTTGAAGAATTAATGCTGAAATTTCTTGAGGAGTGTAATCTTTTCCTTTTATATTTACTGTATAGTTTGAACCCATATGTCTTTTAATTGCACTAATTGTGTTTTCTGGGTTTGTTACTGCTTGTCTTCTTGCAGGTTCTCCTACTAAAACTTCCCCATCATCTGAGAATGCTACATAACTTGGGAATGATTTACCATATTGAGTTGCTCCTTCTGCACTTGGTATGATAGTTGGTTTTCCACCAATTAATGCAGCTGCTGCTGAGTTACTAGTTCCTAAGTCGATTCCTATTACTTTTTCTTCTGCCATGTGTATCACCTTTATTTTTTTTAATAGTTATTTTATTATTGTAATTTAAATGAATAAATAATTTTTATTTTTTACATACTTTAACTTTTGAGTATCGTATGACTTTTGAATTTAATGTATATCCTTTTTGTAGGTCTTGGATGATTTCATTATTCTCATAATCATCATTATCTTCAGTCATTAGAGCCTCATGTTTATATGGATCAAATTTCTGATTCTTTGTTTCTATTGGCTCTACTCCTTCATCTTCCAAGATTTTTGTGAGTTTTTTATAGATAAGCTCTACACCTTCTCTTAAGTTTTTAT
Organism: Methanosphaera sp. A6; assembly: GCF_001729395.1. Lineage (NCBI taxonomy): Archaea > Methanobacteriati > Methanobacteriota > Methanobacteria > Methanobacteriales > Methanobacteriaceae > Methanosphaera > Methanosphaera sp. A6. The sequence continues at coordinate 13,784 of NZ_MAIF01000101.1, forward strand.
CTTCTTTAACTTCAAGAGCTCTTTCTAAATCCTCATATGCCTCCAGTACTTTAAGTATTAAGCCTTCATTGGCAAATTTGACAAATTCTTGTTTTTCTTTAATAGAACGTTTTTTGAAGTTTTCAAAGTCTGCATGTATTCTTTGTAGTTTATCTTTATATTGTTGTATTTCTTGTTCTTTTTCTTCAAGAAGTTCTTCTACTGATTTTTCTTGTTCTTCTTCCTTGTTGTTTTGTTCTATTTCTTCTGCTTCACTTTTTGTTTTTTCTTCTTCTGTCATGTATTCACCCTTATTTAGTGTTAATACTTTTATTATTTTTAAGGGCTTATTTATTATAGTAACCCCAAGTTATAAAATATTTTCTTTTGCTAATTATAATTTAGTAACAAAATGTTATATATACTTTTTGCATTTTAATAACTTTTAGTTACAAAAGTATTTTTCGATATTATTAAATAAATATGAAGTACTATATAAATGTTTGGATATTTTAGTAACCTTAGGTAATATTTATATATTTACATGAATATAATAATAAGTAGGTAAAAAATAAGAAGATGATAATATGGATTTAGAAGCAGTACTTGATGTAATTGGCTGCAAAACAAGACGAGATATATTAGCATTACTTACAGAAGAACCACGTTTTGTAAGTCAAATATCACAACAACTAAATATAGGCCAAAAAGCAATCATAGGTCACTTGAAAGCTATGGAAGATCTTGGACTTATAAACCCATCATACAAAAAAATAGAAAGGGGACGACCAAGAAAATATTATGAAATATCCCAAGATATAGAAATAAAAATATTCATAAAACCAGACACTATCAATATGCACATGATGGGTGAGGAATTTACAGAATTATATAATATAGAAGAAAGATTATATATGGGAGATCATGAAGCAATAGAAGACCTAAGAACCATAATAGGAAAATATAAAAATGCTCTAAGATATGCTGAAGAATTATTAAGTCAAGTTGAAAACCCTGAAAAACACAAAACAAAAACTATAATCACTGATATCACACAGACAAAAGCAATACCTGAAGTTAAAATAGACCAACTAAAAAATTTATATAACAAATAAAATATATTTTAATATTATAAAGTATTATATTGATAAATGCTAAATAAAAAATAACTCTATAGGTGAAATAATGGATAAAAAAATAATATTATCTATTGTAATAGTAGCCCTTATAGGAATAGTAGCAGCTACCTATCAAATTAATATAAATGATAATTTATTAAATCCATTAGCTAGTATAGAACAAGAAGATTCACCAGTGACAGATGCACTTGCAGCACCTGCATCAACTGGAGATTCATCAAATAGCCTAGATAATGGACCTCAAAATGCACAACAACAAACAGGACAACAAGCTACTGACGCTTCTCAACAAGCAGGACAAAACAGTCAAAACAATAAAGATAACCAAGAAGGAACACAAAACAGTGCAACTAGTGGAAGTGCACTTATAAGTTCTGACTCACCCATACTTGTTACTGAAAGCTCAAATAGCCAAGCAAATGGACAAAACCAAAATAATGGTGGACAAAGCAACCCAAATTCAAATAACAATCCAAGTAACAATCCTAATAATAACCCAAATCCAACACCAACACCAAGCCCAAGCCCAAGTCCAACACCAAGTCCAACACCAAGTCCAACACCAAGTCCAAGTCCTGATACAACAATAACAATTAAACAAGCTCTTACACATGTATTAAAAAATATAGATAGTTCTATAACAATAGATGAAAGTAGTGTTAGAACTCAAACTATAAACAATGAAGAATGGTATGTATTTTCAGCTAAAAAAGAAGGTATATCCTTTAACTATTATGTATGTACAACCAAAGACGAAAATGGTAATATCAGAATGTATAATGATTTAGATAATGCTGGACCAAATGAAACACCAACTCCTGGAACTGATCTATCAGATGATCCTAACGGAGATACTGGTGACGACTACAACCAAACATAAAAATAATTCATAGGTAGATGCTTAAATTTCTAAAAGGATTTATTAAGACAATATTATTTATTTTTGAGATTAAGTAAAATCTCAAATTATACTTTTTTTATAATTAATTTTTAATTAATTTACTTTTTAAATACTAATAACCAAAATATAAATAGTAAAGAAATCATATAATAATATAAGCTTAAGTACTAAAATGTACTTTTTAAGGAACGAATTATTAAATAAAAAAAACAGGGGTAAAAACATGGATTTTGTAACAATTGTAAGTTTCATTGTTGTAGGAATGGTTGTTATAACATTAATCGGACAAGCAATGGGTAGTTCAATAGAATAAAAATATAAATACTTTTTTTCTAAAATATTTTTTTAAAGAAGTTTATGCTTGCATTTATTATTCATAGCATAAAAACTTATAAGTTATTAAATTATAACTAACTAAGTTATAAAAATTAGATATCATAACCAAAAATTAATGAAAAATAAATACGGATTTGGAGGGATTTGAACCCTCGGTCTCCAGATTAGGAGTCTGGTGCCCTATCCAGACTAGGCTACAAACCCATATATAATAAAATCACGAGAAAATCAATTAAAAATAGTTTTTATAGTATAAAAGATAGCGGACCTGGGGGGATTTGAACCCCCGGCCTTTGGATTAGAAGTCCAACGCCCTATCCAGTCTAGGCTACAGGCCCATATATTAATACATATACTACTATTATTAGTTTCTATAGTTTATCCTTTTTATACTTTACTATTTTAAAATAAAAATAAAAACAAAATATAAAACAAAACTGTATTCTATTCAATTTATTTTAAAAAAAAGATAAAAAAATAATATGAATTAATTAATTAATTATAATTAACCTCACCATACTGTCCTCCACGACCAGGAATTACATCTAGAGTGTTATCTCTATATGATTTAATAACATTAGCTAACAACATATCGACAGTGGCTATTTTTTCTATAGGAGTATTAAGTAAAACATCAATCTCATTTCCAAATAAATCTAACAATCTATCATATCTTGTTTGAACATACTTCGTAGTAACACCCTTATCATGCACAGTACTTAATAACTCAGCAAGAGGTAATAAATACTGATAATGTGGACGATGACTTGGATGATGAGGTTTATCAAACGATGCTAACTCTTGTATTCTACCTTTTACTCCCTTCTTTATTCTTCCACCACAGGAACATTTCATATCACATTCAACTGCATCATGGATATTATATATTCTATGACAGTCAATACATCCAGTTTCATGATATTTACCCATACGAGGATCAAAACCATAATTCTCAATTATATCATTATTTTTTATTGAAAAACATAACGACTTAAATGATAAATCCTTAAGTTCCATTCTATTAAATTCCCTACCTATTCTATGAGGCCATGGTGAATGTGAATCAGAATTTGTTAAAAATGTATAATCTGCTAATTCCTTTATTGTATCAGCCAAATCAGAATCACTAGATAAACCTAATTCTACAAAGTCAGGTTGTTGACCATAACAATCAGTAACTGAATCATAGGATTTATATAAACCAGTCCATGGTGTAAAAATATGAGCAGGACCAATAATACAATTATAATCTCTGGCAATATCCATAATTTCTGCACCATTCATACGAATTCTTGGTCTTCCATCAGCATCCATATTCTTAACAGTAAATTCATCCCTCATATTCCATGCTACTTCAATAGATGGAATTATAATTAAATGATGTATCCTCTGATTATCTTCTACTTCAGTAGTAGTTATAAATTTAGTATTGTTAGTTTCAATAGTATCATTTGTTTTGTAAATTCCAGTATTATCAATTTCCACTAATGAATCTTCTAATTCATTCAACCATCCAGAATGGAATGCATCACCTGTAGCCACAAGATCTAAACCCTTTTTAACAGATTCAAGAGCCATTGTTTCTGGATCCATATTTTTAGAAGTTGCCATTGAATATTTACTATGAACATGTAAATCTGCATTAATTATCATAAATATCATCAAAAAATAGTTAAAAGAGAATTTAACCAATATAACGTAGATCTTCACCAGGTTGATTTACACCATGTTCCACCATATTTTGGTTAAATTTTGGATTAAGAGCTAATCTTTCATTTGTAACTTTTATTTGCTCATCTAATTCTTCAAAGTCTAATTCAAATCCAAATAATTTAAATAATACAAACAATACTTCCTTTGCTGAGCTAGGATCTACATAAAATCCAGGTGTTTCTCCCATTAGACATGCAGCATCAATACCTTTTTGTTGTGCATAATATAATAATAATCCAGAAGCTCCAACTATTGCTCCACCTTCATCTTTTCTAACTTCAGTATTGTCGATTTCAAGTATTTCATCGATTAAATCCTTATTATTTCCAGCAACAAATACTTTACTTCTTTCACTTAATTCACCAGTACCTAATCCACCAATTGTAAAGATTTTTTCTGAACCAAGATCTTCAAAATAATTCATTAATACTTTAGAAATCATTATTTGTCCTTCAAAATCAGATCCTTGAGTATTTCCCGTTAATAATACTATATCCTGATTATTTTCTCCAAAATCTTTAATATAAAAGAATTCCATTTTCATATGTTCAATAAGTCCATCCTCTTTCATTGTAACTTGTGGAGGGAAATAATCTGATTGAAGTTCTGCAAATTTTTCACCATTTAAATGTTTAACTATTTGGTCTACAACGATTTTTCCTACAAAACCAATTCCTGGTAATCCTTCAATAACTATTGGATTATTTAAGTTTACTTCCCCTATTTCTGTTATTTTTGTCTCATTTTCCATGTTATTCCCCATTTATTTATTTTAATAGATGATATGATGAAAATTATTTTTCCATTTGTTGTCTTTTTAAAATACGTCTATATTTACCATATTTATCTTGTGGTGAATATCTTGCAGGAAATATTACTCCAGTTTTAACATTACATTCTGGACATGATTCCTCTAATGTATATTCTCCACATTCTTTGCATTTTCTCATCTGAAATTTCATATTATTATATCTTTGTTTATGAATACTTATAAATTATATAATTAATTATCAAGAGATATAATTTCTAAATTTTTACACTTGAAATACACGTCTAAAAAAGTAAATATATGAAAAATATTTTCTTTATTTGAATGATGCAAGAAAATCTTCAAGTTCATCATGAATCTTATCAAGTTGTGATGAACCTACATGTCCAAGATATGAATTAAAACAAACTAAAGTAGAATCTTTAATTAAAGTATGCATTGGAATAGCATCTAATTCTGGTGGAAAATATTGATCCTCATATATTCCAATAATTAAAGTTTTAGCAGTGATATTTGAAATAATATCTGTTAAATCATAATTCATAGATGCATTGTTTCTATAATAAGCATCAAGAACATCTTCTTGTGAATCTTCCATTGCAAATTCATCCATATACTTATCAATATCAGATGTGGACTGATCCATATAGAATTGACGAGATAATCCAAAGGAATACATTGCCTTGCTAGATAATTCAAGAGCTCTTTTAAGATCTCCTGTTACTTTTTTATTGTTGAAATCCTTATCAGATGTTATAATATCGTTCATAACCTTGCTTAAAACGTAATTTTGGCCACCAACTTTATAACTACTTACTAAAGATATTAAAAAAGAAATATCATCAGGATATACTGCAGCCCATGTTACTGCTTCAAATCCCCCCATTGAATTACCTATAAGTCCTAATGGTGAAACAATATTTAAACATTCATCTAAAAACTTTTTATTAAAATTAACCATGTCTAATATAGTGTATTCAGGATAATCTGAATTTAATTTAGAAGTACTTGGACTACTACTACCTGGTGTTCCAAGTGTTGATAAAGATACAAAGAAAAACTTATTTGTATCAAAGGGTAAATTTTCACCCAATGCCACACCTATTCTTTTTATTGATCCATAATTTCCACTTGTACCATGGAAATATATTATAGCATTTGTTATATGTCCTTCATCATCATACTGTGGTGTACCCATAGTCATGTATTCAACAGTCTGATTTTCAAGTACTTTACCATTATTAAATTTAAATTCCTTTAAAGTATAATATTCAGGCGATATTGATTCTATATTCATAATAATCTCCTCATTTAATAAAAAAGATATTTTTCATAAAAAAAATAATAAATTTATTTTTAATTTACAAAATTTAATAAAAAAAAATAGTATAAAAAAGAATTAATCAAAGAATTAATCTTCTAATTCACGATGGAAAGAACCTTCCCCATCATTTTCTTCAACAATTCCAATACATTTATTAGCTGCTTCACTTAATATTTTTTCAGCTGTAGGGTAATCCTCAGTTGTTACCATGATTCTGTATGTAGGTGATCCAACACATTGAACTTCAACATTATCTGATTCAATAGATTGAAGAGCTTCAATAATTATTTCAACACCATTTGATTTATATGAGGTAAGATCCACATACCCTGTTATTTGTACTTCAGGTGTTGATATATTTTTCTTAGCAACTTCTGTAATTATTTTAGCCCATTCTGGACTAACATCCACATCTAAAAGTACGTTTTCCCCATCATCTGATGCTAATTCGAATCCTTCGTATAAATCTCCAAATTCTTCCATTATTAAATATCCTACTTCATCATAAGCTTCATCTAAAGTTTTATTAATTGATTTAGCAGATATTTCTAATAATTTTTCAGCTTTTTGTTCTATTTTCCATTGTTGCATTCTACGTGTTCTTTGATCTTCACGTATACGTTTAAGAGATGCATCTACATGACCTTTTTTAGGATTAACTCTTAATACACGAGCTACAATTTTTTGATTTTCTCTAACATAATCTCGTATATTTTTAACCCAACCCGAAGATACTTCAGAAATATGAATAAAAGCTTCTTTACCTTCATATTCTTCTAGTTTTGCAAATGCACCATATCCTAATACTTTATGTACGGTTCCAACAATTAGATCACCTTCTTCAGGCCATTCTTTGCTCATTCTAACCATATAATCACCTGGATAAGTAATCTATTTTTAATATTTAGTGATCTAGAACTTCTACAATTTGTGCACAAATTTTAGAACGGCCACCTTTTGGTTCAACTAATGTTTTACCACAGATAACACATTTTACTGTTGATGCTGCATGATCAAATATTATTTGGTGGTTTTCACAGTCACCACATTTAACTTTTAAAAAATTACTTTGTTGTTTAGGCATAAATAGTTCCTCCTTAAGTTAGTAATTCATCATTTTTTTT
>NZ_MAIF01000102.1:0-12119 GCF_001729395.1 Methanosphaera sp. A6
GTAAAATCATATCTAATGAACTAACTATTTAAACAAAACACTTATTAATTATAAGATAACTTTTTAGAAGTTACTTAATTTTTTTAATACAGAATTACTAAGTTATACTATAATTACACAGTATAACCTAATATAAATTTGAGGTGACAAATATGGCAATATGGCAAGGAAGCTCTTTAAGAAAACCATCAGGAGCAAGATCAAGAAGAAATAAAAATAAAAGAAATGCTGAATTCGGAAGAAATCCAGCAGAAACAAGGATTGGAGACGAAGTTAAAAAAGAAATAGTAGCAAGAGGAAACTGTACCAAAACAAGAGCTACCGTAGCAAAAAGAATCAATGTTATTGATCCTAAAGACAACTCCAGTAAAAACGTTGAAATGTTAACAGTACTTGAAAATGGAGCTAACAGCCACTTTGTAAGAAGAAACATTATTACAAAAGGAGCTATTGTTGAAACAGAAATTGGTAAAGCAAAAATAACTTCCAGACCAGGTCAAAAAGGAATAGTTAATGGTGTATTAATCGAATGAGCATTCCAAAAAAAATTGAAAAACAGGTTACGGAGCTACTTAGCTCCATAAACCAAAATTTACCCCAAGACATGGAGCTTGAGTTAGAAGGCTATTATGACAGAGGATTCTTTGTAACCAAAAAAAGATATGCTGTCATATGTGATGGTGTTATTACTGTTAAAGGTTTAGAACTTGTTCGTCGTGATTGGGCAGCAGTAGCTAAAAATACCCAACATGAAGTATTAGAAGCTATTCTTAAGGATGCTTCACCAAATAAAGCAAAAAAAATTGTGAAAAATGTTATTAAAAGATTAAATAATGGTGAAGTTGAATTAGAAGATTTAGTTATCCATACTAAATTAACTAAAAAACCTGAAAACTATAAGCAAATTGCACCACATGTGATTGCTGCAGAAAAACTAGAGTTACATGGCCAAACAGTTACTAGTGGTTCTATTATTCGTTACATTATTACAAAAGGAAAAGAACCAATTAGTAGACGTGCAGAACCAATAGAATATATTGGAAATAAAACATATGATCCTGAGTATTACATTCAAAATCAAGTATTACCAGCTACTTTAAGAATACTAGAAGCTATAGGATACACTGAAGAACAGATTATGAACAATGAAATACAAACAAGTTTAGATAGTTTCTTCTAAATAATAAATCACCGCCTAAAATAAATAATATCTTTTTTTCTTTAAAATATAACTTAATTTCTAGTAATTTTTACTTAGAATCATGAAAATTAAAACTACTCCAAGTATTGCACTGAATACAAAACCTACAAACCCTATAATAGGATATCCCATTATTGATGTTCCATGATCTGTTAACATAATTAGAGATGAACCTACAAGTATTGCAGCAGTTATCAAAGCAATTACTATTTTATCCATTGTTTTTGATAGAAGTTGAATTACTCTTTCAATCTCATCATACTCCAGATTTACACGTATTTTACCATCATCTACAACATCAAAAAAGTTTAATAGAGAGTCTGGTAATTTTTTAGCTAAATTTTGAACATCCATAATATTTTCATTTGTACGTTGTAGTATTCTTTTAGGTTTAAAATTATTTAATAACATCTTCAATGCATATGGTTTTAATGCCTCTGTTACATTAAATGATGGAACTAGTGATTTTCCTATATCATCAATCATAATTATCGTTCTAATAACCATCATCAAGTCTCTTGGTATGACTAATCCATACTTATTTAATAAATCTTCATGCATAAGTTCTTTAAATACACCAGAAACATCGTTAAACTGTGAATTATAATACTTATCTAACAAATGTGTGATTTCATTTTCAATATTTTCAAAATTATTTTTATTTTTAATTATACCCATATAATATAATTGTTTAGTTAGTAGTTTTGAATCACCTTCAGATATGAAAATAAATAATTTTGCTAAATCAGCCCTTAAATCAGCACTTAAATGGCCCATCATTCCAAAATCAACAAAGGCTACAATATTCTCCTCTAAAACAAATATATTACCAGGATGGGGATCTGCATGATAAAATCCATGAACTAAAATTTGTTTAACAAAAGAATCAGTGCCTATCTGTGCAATTTTTTCTTTATCATATTTATCAGTAGAATCCATCAACACCTTATTAAGACTAACCCCATCTAAAAATTCCATTACTAAAACTTTATTAGTAGAATAATCTAAATAAATTTTAGGTATATGCACTTCATCTTCACATAATAAGTCATTAATATGAATAGCATTCACAGCTTCAAATTTATAATCTAATTCTTTATATATATCTGATTCAAAAACATCAATTATACCAGGTAAATTATATGCTTTAGCCATTGTAACGTTATTATCAAGACGATTAGCAATAAAACGCATGATTTGAATATCTTTAGAAATAGTATCTTGAATATTAGGATGTTGTACTTTTACAGCAACAACTTTATTATTTAGAGTTGCTTTATGTACCTGACCAATACTTGCTGATGCTATTGGTTTTATTTCAAAATTATCAAAAATAGAGTCAATAGGTTTTGAAAACTCATCTTCAATAATTGTTCTAATTTCATCATAACTTGTTATTGGAGCAGATTCTTGTAATTTAGATAATTCCTCTGCTAATTCAAAACCAACCATATCAGGATAAGTGCTCAATGTTTGACCTAATTTAATAAAGGTAGTTCCAAGTTCTTGTAAAACAAGCCTAATACGTGTATTTAAATCATATTCATCATTAGAAACATCATTGTCTAGAGATATGTGTCTTAGATGAGTATTACTTATTTTCTGAGCAATACTTTCAAATCCATACTTGGCTAAAATCCTTATTATTTCATTTATTCTTGAAATATTACCTTTACTCTCTAAAATATTCATAATTATATTTTATTAGATTATATTATTTATAATAATTTCGGCAGGATTTAAAAAAGAAGCATGTTTTATTCTTTTAAAAAAAAATAAGAAATCATTTAAAAAAAAAAAGAAAAGAAAGAAGTTATATACCTACAATTTGTATTATTGATAAAGCTACAACTACTGCAATTATTAAAATTAATAATATTATTAAAACAGACACAATCTTACTACTTAATGAGTTAACATTCTCATCTAAATCTGTGTTAAATTCTTCTAATTCATCATCTAATTTTTTATTAAACTTGGATTTAATACTATCAGAGTCATCATCAGATTTTTTATCATCTTGTGTTTCTTTCACTGATTTAATTGATAAATCTTCATCTTTATCTTCATAAGATATTACTTTAGTTAAATCAGTATTTTCTGAATCATCATCAATTTTAAATTTATCTGCTATTGAAGATTTAATTGAACTTATTGAATCAGATTCTAAATCCTCTTCAATAATATTAGATTTTGTTTCTTTAGGTTTTATTATCTTTTCAACTTCAGATACATCCTTTTGTTCTGTTAATTCTTCAATAAAATCGTCAACATTTGCATCTTTAGGTTCTTCATCAGTAGTAACATCTTTAGCTGTTTTCTCATTAGATACATGTTTTTGTTCTTTTTCAAGTGATTCTACTTCTTCAACATCATCTAGCAATACATCATCATCTGGTACTTCTTCCCATACCACATCTCCATAATTAAAGTTATCATCTAAATCTAAAAATTCATCTAAGTCGTCTAAATCATCTTTTGAATCTATAGATTTTTTTTCAGTTACAACTTCTTTAGGAGTTTCCATAACTTCTTCTACTTCAGGAGTTTCCCTAGGAACATCTTCTGTAACTTCCCCAACTACTTCCCCATCCAATGGAATTTCTTCTATAATTTCTTCAACTTCAGGTTCTTCTATAATTTCTTCACTAGGAGCTTCTTCAGTAGTTTTTTCTACTTTAGGAGTTTCTATAACTTCTTCAACATCAGGTTCTTCTTTAACTTCTTGTGGTGCTGGTGCCTTTTGTTCTACTAAATTACCTGTTGGATTTCCACAATTGAAACAAAATTTATCAGTATCCTCTAGTTTTGTTCCACAATTTCTACAAAACATTTTACATTACTCCATTACGCTTATATGGTCCATATTAAAAAGAATTAGAAAAATCTCATTTAATATTTAAAATATTAAATTATTTATTTTCCCTAATATATTTAAATATTAATTATGTGTTTTATGTTATATAAAAATTAAGTTTAGATGAAAATTATTATGAGAATATTTAAAAAATCATGAAAAATAAAAAAATATATTTAATTAAATACAACAGATTAATATAATTAAAAAAAAGATGATATTTTTTATAAAAAATATTTTATAAATGGACTAAATATCAATTTAATTATTATAACATTAATTAATCTTTAAAGAAAAGATTTAAAAAAAAAGTAAAAGTTAACCTATTATTCTTAGGTTATCTGCTACAATTTTAGGAGTTATACATGACCCTATTTGACGAATATCCCCTTCCAATGCCTTAACATCCATCATTATATCAAAAATATTTCCAGAAATCATTACTTTTTTAATTGGATTTTCTATAGAACCCTTTTTTATTTCGAAAGAATTCAATGCTTCCACAGAAAAATCACCAGTTATTGGATTTGCTGTATGAGCTCCCATAACACTATCCACGATGATTCCATCTGTAATATCAGATATTGCTAATTTATCATTGAAATCTAGTTTTAGATTTGTAAATCCTACAGTAGGTGTTGATTTATAACCAGCCCTTACTGCATTTGCTGTTGTTGATAGATCTAATTCATCCTTATTTGCATGATATGTATCATAAATGAAATTTTTAAGAATACCATCTTCTATTAATGTTGTTTTTTCTGTTGGAGTTCCCTCATCATCTGCTATTGAAGAGCATAATGCTCCAGGAATTGTTCCATCATCTGTTAATGTAAAATTAGATGAAGCTACTTGTTTATTTAATTCATCTTTAAATTTTGAACGATTTCTTTGTTTATTTTCACTATTTAATGCTGAAAAGAAAGTATTTAATAATGATACTGTTGCTGTATGATCTAAAACTACTGTTGCATTTCGTGTTGTTGTTGGTTTTGCATTTCTTGAATCTAAAGCCAATTTTGTTGATTTTTCAGCTATTAATTCTAAATCTATATTTTTATCATGACGAATATCATAATAATATGCACTTGATACCACATCATTATCAGCTACATTAACTGAAACTGATGCACCACAGGATGTTGATTCTTCTGATACATCAACCCCATTAGAATTTACAAGATTTACTTTGTTAATTCCAACACCACAACCTCCTGCAGTAGGATTACATTTTTTTTCCTTTACAAGATCAATTAATGTTTTTGAATAATCAATAAATTCCTGTAAATCAACATTTTCTAATTGTTTATCATATAATCCATCGATTTTTGTGTATTTTTTATTACTGTCAATTATACTTATGTTTTCATCAATTTGATTCAATTTAGAATTATTAATTGCTTGTTTTATTGTTTCATCGATTTTATTTAGATTTGTTGTGTATGCAAATCCTTGTCTTTGATTTTTAATTATTCTTATACCAATCCCAAGAACATTTTCTTCCTTTGCATGATTTACTTTATCATTTAGAATATCAACATCCACAGATTCATTTCTCTCCATGTATATTTCTGCATGATCTACTTGCTTATTCACTTTATCCAATATTGTGTCAAGTAATTGATTCATTATATCACTCTATTTAATCATCCATTTTTGAGTATCTATATGCTATATTACAAGTACCTTCTTTACTTACCATACATGCACCTATTGGATGAAGTGGATTACATTCTCCACGGAATAATTTACAATCCTCTGGTCTTGCCATACCTCTTAGTATTGGTCCACAGATACATCCTTGTGGAACATTTTCAGAATCTGGAAGTTCCATATCATATTTTACTCTAGCATTATGATCATCAAATTCCTTTTTAAGATCATATATGGAATTTGGTATTTCAGGGAAACCTCTCCATTCAGCAGTTGTTACTCTAAATACTTCATCCATAGCTTTTTGAGCTTTTATATTACCTTCTTCTCTTACAGCTCGTTTATATTCATTTTGTATTCTAGGATTATCTTCTTTTTTCTGTTTTAATATAAGGTATATTGAATACAAGATATCTAATGGATTAAATCCTGCTACTGCTTGTGGAATTCCATAATCTTCTGATAAAAATTCAAATGGTTTTGTTCCAATTATTGTACATACATGACCTGGTTCTATTAAACCATCTAATTCAACTTCATCATGAACTAAGAAATCTAAAGCAGGAGGTATTAATCTATGACTTGAAAGTACTGAAAAATTTTCAGGAGGATTATTTAATAATTCATTGGCTGTTGTTGGTGCTGTTGTTTCAAATCCTGCTGCCATGAATACAACATCATTATCAATTTCTTTTGCTAATTCTACTGCATTGCCAATACCATATACTATTCTTACATCTGCACCTTCTGCTTTAGCATCGGCTAATGACTTTTCTGTACCTGGTACGCGTAACATATCCCCAAATATTGTAACTGTTACTCCTTGTTCTGCTAATGCCACACATTCATCTATTTCATGTGAAGGTACCACACATACTGGACATCCAGGACCTGCAACAATTTGAACTTCAGAAGGTAACATCGAACGTATACCATTGTACATAATTGTATGTTCATGTGAACCACATACATGCATAATTTTAATAGGCTGTTTTATTTCATTTATTTTTTTAATTATATCTTTAGTTAAATTCTTCATATTATTCAAAAACTCCTTATAAACCCGTTGAAATTAAAAAAAATATATTTTTTATAGAAATTGTTATAAACTAAGTAAAATTATTTTTTTATCTATCAATGAATAATATTATTAAAATTAAAATATTTATATATTATATAAGAATAATCAAGATTAGATAAAAACTATATAATTCAATTTAATAGAGATAATACAAAACATATGTGAAGAATTATATAAAAGGAGAGTTTTTATAATGAAAGTGAGTGTTGTAGGATTAGGTGTTGAGGGACAAAAAGCCACCATTTCTTTATTAAAACGAGGATATGATGTATATTCATCAGATATTAATAGGAACATAAATTTAAGTCTTTTAGAAAAAGAACCCTTAAATACTCAGAAGTTAGATTTAGAAATTGGAAGTCATAATCTAGATAAAATATATAAATCAGACCTTGTCTCAGTAAGTCCAAGTTTATTTAAAAAAGAGATTTGTAAAAATATAATAGAAAGGGAAATCTTTATTTCAGACATACTAACCAAACATAAACAAATTAAAACAATTGCAGTAACTGGAACTAATGGAAAAACAACAACCACACATATGATTTATCATATCTTAAAAAATGAAGGATATAAAGTGGCTATTGGTGGTAATGGTGGTGGTGGTTTTTCAGGATACAATGAATTACTACTTGATACTAATGAAAATGAATATGATTATATGATTATAGAAGTATGTGATATGACACTTGACTTTTGTAACTATGTGTTTGATATTGACATGGTAGTTGTAACTAATATTGGTTATGATCATATGGATGTTCATAAATCTATAGAACATTATACAGAAGAAGTTGGTTGTTTTATAGAAAATAAAGTAGCTATTCTAAATTATAATGATAAAAACCTTCAAAAAATTAAAAATGAAAGTAGGGAAACATACTTCTTTAATACATACAAACATGAACTAAATTTATTTGGTAAATTTAATCTACAAAATGCAGAAGCAGCACGCATAACATGTAATAAGTTAGGTGTATTAGATGAAAATATTATAAATTCCTTAAAAACATTTGAATCTGTTGAAGGTCGAACTATAAAAATCAACTATAATGATAATGAAATAGTTTCTGGAAAAACTGATAATGTAGATGCCCTAAAAGCTGTTCTTGAAGAAGAAAGATTTGATATTCTAATTATTGGTACACCACGTAAATATGAAACTTGTAGATATAATATTCTAGATTACATTAACAATTATAAACCTGATACTCTTATTATTTTCCCTGGACTTGAAGACATAACATATGATTATGTACAATACTTGAATAATATTGGTTATACTAAGGATATGATTGTACTTAAAAATATAGATGATATTCTAAACTTTATTAATACTAAAAAAGGATATAAAATATTCGTTGGTGGAAATGGACAGGAAAAAATAACTCAAATAACAAACATTCTAAAAGAAGAAAAAACATTCCATTAAATATTTTTTTTATAGATTCTTTTTTATAGATAAAACCTTATTTAATTTCAAGTATAAGTAACTAAATTCAAAAGTGATATTATGAGTATACAAATAAAAGCACTACCTCAACCCTTGAGTAAAATAATTGATTCAGCTAGTAATATATATGAATTGGGTGATGAATACTATACTGATGATGTTAATTTTAAAATCAGGACAAACATACCAAGTGTTGTAGATTTAGAAGATATACTTAAAAATCCCAATAATCTATTTGGATTTAAAACAAAAGAAAGTCTACTTAAGTTCAGTAGACAAGGTGAGATGTTATTTTATATTGTAGATTCACATGTTGAAATTCTGTTTATGGGAAATTTCCCTAAAAATCAAGCCATTAATTTTGTAACAAGTATTTGTGAAGAATATGATCAAAATTCAGGGAATTCTATTTTTAATGTTAATTTAAAAGAAATTACAGATGAAAATCATCCAAAATTTAGGATACGGACAGATATGAAAAACATTGACATAATAGAATCAATAATGAAAGAAAATTTTTTAGGTTTTCATTCACAAGAGGAATTAAATGAATTTAAAGAAAGGGGAAAAATATCTCTAAATAAATTAGAAGATAATACATATGAATTAGTATTTTTTGGAAATTATCAAAAAGATGAAGTTAGTAATTATGTTAAAAATCTTAATGATGCTTATAAATCCAAAATTCAAGAAATGACATATGTTAAATTAATAGAAAAGATTAAAAAGAACAATTATAAGTTAGAAAAAGAAATTATAGACAATGAAAATTCAATAATATTAACATTAAATATAGATTAATAAAAATCAACACCATAAACTCCTTCTATTAGACGAAAAAACATACTATATGAATTTAATTTAAAAAAAATTATTTTTATTAAGAAATATTTATTTATGTAATCATTTAAAACAATACTCAAATTAGTATTTATCTAATGTGTCTTTTTAGAATAAGTTAAGTAATTTAACTAACATACATATATTATATTAAAAAAATAAAAAATTATAATTAAATTATAAAAATATAAAATAATATTTTTTTATATTATACCATCATCTTTTTCATAAAAATAAAAGGGAGGGCTGATTACATCATGAAAAAGCTAAGTAATCCATATGTATTTATAGGAGTATTACTTCTTACAGTGATTGTTTCTGGTTTAATGTGTAATATTACTACTGCTAATACTAATAATACTAACAGTATTATGGTTGCTAATGGGTCAACTGTTGTATCGGGAGATCTTCTGATAGATACACAGAATATGAAGAAAGTACCCTTATTTGCTGAACCTGGAAACATTTTAAGACCAATAAAAAATAGGGATTTTTCCACTGCATATATGTCCTTAATTACTGGTGCTGCACCAAAGGATGTTATTAAAAATAATTCATACATTACTGCTAATGGACGTATATCAAGTAAATTAGATGGTCCTGCTAAAGTAAATATTGATGAAAATGGTAAAGTATCATTAAATGCTCCAAAATCTATGATATGGGGATATAAATTACCATACACTGTTGCTGTTAAAAATGGAGATAGTATTAATTTAGTACAAAATAATAAAACTATAAAAACATTAAAAGAAAGTGAAATTAACAACGACACAGTACCTACTGATTTTGTTAGTGCAAATTCTCTTAAAACATGGTTTGAAACTGCAAACGATGGAAATAATGTAACTGTTGATTATTATCTTGGTAACTTCAATGATAATAGAACAGGAGTTTATGGTGAAAAAAATATATCACACCTATTTGGTAATGATACATACACTTATATGAGAAATTATACAGCATATGCACCAGTACTTGTTTATGAGCATAATGCTACTGAAAATGAAATAAGTAATGCTACAAGTACTGTTCGAGATCTTGCAGGATATCCTACACAGGTTCGTGCAGCAAATGCTAAAGAATTTGCTAATGGATGGAATAATACCATAGTTCCACCACACTCAACAGCTCATGGAAAAGAAAATGTTTCATTCACACCTATAGTAGAAAGTGAAGCTACTTCTGGAAGTGCTACTCATGGAGTATGTCCAGCAGGAATATCATTAAGAGATGCTATTGTTGCATTAGGTAACCCATTACCTGTTGGAATGTCTGCAGGAGATGAAGCTATATTATATGAATATAGACCTACAATTGATGTAGCTATTTCAAATAATAGAGATTATCCAATAAAAGTTGTTATGTGGAGTGAAGGAGATGGAGGTAGTACTCAAATATTTACCAAAATCTATGAACTTAAAGATAATGCAACCTATACTGACACAAATTCCACATCTAACAGTACTTCTGATACTGACAGCACAAATGAAAGTAGTGTTTAATAAACATTACCTTCTTTTTTTTTACTCATTTTTTATTTAAAAACTATTTTTAAAATAATATTAATTACTTCATAACAATCTAATATTAAAGGATGATTATATGGATGCTATAATTACTGCAGCTGGTAGAAATTCCAGAATGATTGCTGATTTTAGAAAAAAAAATAAAAAACCTATTCATAAATTAAAATTAGAAATAAATAATAAACCAATACTTATACATACCATTGAAAAAACATTGAATTCAGAAGTTAACCAAGTTATAATTGCATTAGGGCATTATAAAGAGGAAATATATGAACTTCTTAAAGAATATAATCTAAATAAAATTGTGAAAATAAAGGTTAACAGTAATGTTGATGTTGGATTATCTAAAACTATTTTAAATTGTTTAGAAGATAATTTAGATGAAAATTACATTTATCTTGCAGGAGATCAGCCAACAATAACAACAAATACCATTAATAATTTAATAAATACATTAGAAAATAGTCCCAATCCCAAAAATACCATTAGTATTTTAGCAAGGAGAGACATTGGAAAATTAGATTCAGCTGAAGGTTTAGGTATGCCCTTTGCATGTTATGGTAGATTGTTGTATAATTATATTAAAAATGAGAATCAGAACTTAAATCCTATTTTACGTAGAATGATACGGGATAATGTTGAATTTTATGGAATAAAAAAAGAGAATGATCTTGAATTGAAAAATATTAATCATTATAATGATTATTTATTTGTTAAAAATAAAATAGAAAAATGAATTTAAATATAATTCATAATTTCTTCTGCATCTTCAACTGTTAATGCTATTACTACTTCATCAGGTTTAAAACCTGTAGATGATCTTGAACCTTTACATCCTAAACTCATATTTGGTTTTTTATTTTGATATGGTATTACTACTGCTTCTGAACATAAAGCTTGTGTTGCAGCAAAATCTGCTTCAAATCTTTTTCCCGTAGCTTGTCTATATATCGTTGTAAAATCAAATGCTTGCATTACTGTAGTATATAATATTATTACATCCACATCAAAATTAGCCTTTTGTAGTGGTGCATATGCTATTGCTTTCATTGGTGTTTCTATACTTGCTACTTTTACTTTATTATCACTTAATCCTAGTACACTAGCACCTACTAAACATTCTTGTTCATCTAATGTTGCATAGAAGGAAGAACCTTCACTTGCTGCTTCATATACCATTTGACAATGTCTTGCCTTATCTTCATGTTTTGGTAGTATTTTATCTACTTCATCTATTGATTCAAATAATTTTATTGCTACAGGATTTTTATCTAATTTTAGTAATATTTTTAATTTTTCTCCAATTTCCTTATATTCTTTATTTTTATCTTGTGACATTGACTACACACCTATTATTATATTATTCAAATATTACATGTATTGTACTTGAATCCTAAATAAATACTTAATTCAAGAAAAATTCTATTATTACATGATGGTCTTTGAATTATTTTTCTTTATTTAATATACTATTTTTTATTATATAAATTATTTTTATTAAT
>NZ_MAIF01000103.1:0-39919 GCF_001729395.1 Methanosphaera sp. A6
AAAAAATAATAATTTTCAAATTAATATTACATCTAAAAGGGATAAAATGATAGGTAAAAAGATTAGAATTGAAAGAATTATAAACCGTAAAACAGGAAAATGTGTTATTGCACCAATGGACCATGGGATATCTGGAGGACCAATCCCTGGTCTTATAAACATGACAAAAACAATAGATGCAGTGGCTAATGGTGGAGCAAATGCAGTGCTAATGCATAAAGGTATGGTAAAAAACGGTCACCGTGGATATGGAAGTGATATTGGACTTATATTACATTTATTTGCAAGTACTGATGCAAGTATGGATCCTTTCCATAAAGTACAAGTTACAAGTGTTGAAAAAGCTGTACAACTTGGAGCAGATGCTGTAAGTGTACATGTAAACATAGGTTCTGAAAAAGAACCAGAAATGTTACAATCAACTGGTAGAATAGCAGAAGAATGTGACAAATGGGGACTTCCACTTCTTGCAATGATGTATCCTAGAGGACCTGAAATTAAAAATGAACACGACCCTGAAGTTGTTAAATTAGCAGCACGTGTAGGTGCAGAATTAGGTGCAGATATTGTAAAAACAAATTATACTGGCGATCCTGATTCATTTAAAGAAGTAGTTGATGGATGTCCTGTACCTGTACTTATTGCAGGTGGCCCTAAAATAGAAACACAAAGACAATTATTTGAAATGGTATCTGACTCTATAAGTGTTGGTGGTGCTGGAGTTGCATTTGGAAGAAATATTTTCCAAGCAGAAGATCCTGCAAAGATTACACGTGCACTAGTAGAAGTTGTACATAACAATGCAACACCTGATGAAGCACTGGAAATATTAAAAGAATAAAGGATGTAACAATATGAAATTTGCATGGATAAGACCTAATGGTACTTGGAATGATCGTAAAGAAGCTATTGTTGATTCATTAGAATCTGGATTCGATCACATAATGGATTTAGATAATGCTGAAACTATTAAGAAATTAGGTAGTGTAACAATAATATCAGATAAAGAAGATTCTGACATTACACTTCTTGGATTAAATAACAAAATTACCATGGCAGATATTAAAAAAGCACAAGAAAGTGGTAAAGAAGTAGCAGCATATGTTGAAATTAATAACAAGGATGATGAGTTACTAGTATCTAAACTAGGTACAGTAGCAGACTATGTTATATTAAAAGGTAAAAATTGGAAAGTTATCCCTTTAGAAAATATCATTGCCAGTTTACAAAATAGAACTTCTAAAATCATAGTTGATGTTCCAAATTATGAAGAAGCAAAATTAGCTCTTGAAACAATGGAACATGGATCTGATGGTGTGTTATTATCATCTAATGATGGAAATGAAATAAGAAAATTAGGTGCCCTAATAGAAAAAGTATCAAAGGAATCATATGATCTTAAAGCTGCAACTGTTACTAAAGTAGAATCTGTTGGTATTGGTGATAGAGTATGTGTAGATACATGTTCAATGATGAATGTTGGAGATGGAATGCTTGTAGGTTCATTTGCATCTGGACTATTTTTAGTTCATAGTGAAACATTAGAAAGTGAATATGTTGCATCACGTCCATTTAGAGTAAATGCTGGTCCAGTACATGCTTATGTTATGACTCCAGAGAATAAAACAAGATATCTTTCAGAATTAGAAGCTGGAGATGAAGTTGTTACATTAAATAGTAAAGGTGAAGCTAACACTGTTATTGTTGGCCGTGTAAAAATAGAAAAACGTCCTTTACTTCTTATTGAAGCAAAATATAAGAATTCTAGAATAAGAACTCTTGTACAGAATGCTGAAACAATTAGACTAGTAAATGATAAAGGTGAACCAATCTCTGTTTCTAAACTAAAAGTTGGAGATAAAGTTCTTGCATACTTTAGTGAAGCTGCAAGACACTTTGGAATGGCTATTGAAGAACAAATTATTGAAAAATAAATATTCTAATTAACCTACTTTTTTTTATTTTTTTTTATTTGAATTTTTTAATTAATGGAAGTACTTATTATGCGTGCATTTTTAGCTATTGAAATAGAAGAATCATTGAAAAATAAAATTAAAAAAACACAGCAAACTATAAAAAACACGAATTCTGCTAAGATAAAATATGTTGAAGATGAAAATATCCATTTAACTCTTAAATTTTTTGGAGAGATTAATCAAAGAAAACAAAAACAAATATCTTCAATTATAAGAAAAACAACAGAAAATTATGAAACATACACTATGAAACTAGTCAAAGTTGGTGCTTTTCCAAATATGAATCGTCCACGTGTTATATGGACAGGAATAAAAGACAATGACACGACAATTAATCTTATTAAAGAACTGGATGATGAGTTTAATAAAATAGGATTTAAAAAAGAACATGATTATACGCCCCATATCACTATTGGGCGTGTGCGGGATGTTTATAATAAAAACAATCTATCCAATATATTAAAACAATTAAGTAAAACCTATTATGGTAAAATGAATATTAAAAAAATACATCTTAAATCAAGTACACTCACACCTACTGGTCCAATATATGAGACTGTGGAAGAATTTATTTTATGAGATGATTATTATGAAGATTGTTGTTGGAATAACTGGTGCTAGTGGTGTTATTTATGGTATTAGATTACTTGAAGAATTAAAAAAGGCAGATATTGAAACATATCTTGTAATATCTGATATTGCAAAGGATATTATTGAATATGAAACTAGTTACTTAGTTTGTGATGTTGAAAAACTTGCCTCTTATTCATATGATGAACATGATTTAAATGCTATTATAAATAGTGGTTCTTTTAAATTTGATGCTACTATAATAATACCTTCAAGTATGAAAACCTTATCTGCAATTAGTAATGGTTATGGTGATAATGCTATAACACGCGTTGCTGATGTAACACTAAAAGAAAGAAGAACCTTAATTATAGTACCACGAGAAACTCCTCTTAGAACCATTCATTTAGAAAATATGACCAATATTAGTCGTGAAGGAGGTATTATTCTTCCAGCTATGCCCGGTTTTTATCATAAACCCCAAACTATTGATGAACAAGTTAACTTCATAGTTGGAAAGATTTTTGATATTTTGAATATTAATAATAATCTATTTACTAAATGGAAACAATAGCATTATATAAGACACAATAAATATGGAGATGTTTATTATGTACTTTGATATAACACCAAATAATGAATTTATCAAAACAGAAAAAGTACCTGGACCTACAAAAGAAGAAATAAGAGCATTAGTAATTAGTAAAGTAAAGTTAACTGATGAAGATGTTGTTGTTGATGTTGGATGTGGAACTGGGGGCTTAACACTAGAATTTGCAAAAAGAGCTAAAAAAATTTACAGTATAGATATGAATCCTGATGCTATTAAAACTACAAGAGCAAATCTTGAAAAATTTGGACTTCAAAACAAGGTGGAATTAATAGAGGATGAAGGCCTAAAAGCATTAGATCATATTGAAGATTTTACTAAGCTTATGATTGGTGGAAGTGGAGGTAACCTTGATAATATTATTGAAACTGGTTATCTTAAATTACCTATAGGAGGACGTATTGTTATAACATCTATTGTACTTGAAACTGCAACAGATAGTGTACATATGCTTAAAGAACTTGGAGCAGAACCTGAAGTTGTTAACATATCAGTATCCAAAGGAACATTACTTGATAGAGGAGTGATGATGAAAGCATTAAATCCTATTACAATTGTAAGTGCTAGAAAAATATAATAACTCCCACCCTATACCTTTTTTTATAACATTAATAATGAATTTTTTTAAATCAATACTGAGGATGATGATACTATATATAATGAGATTTTATCAAAAATAAAACCAACTAAAAAACAAAGAGAAAAAATTATTACTTTTTCAGATAAATTAATGAATATTATTTCTAATTATGCTAAAAGTAAAGATATTCAAATTACATGTAAACTTGTAGGTTCTGTTGCTAAGAAAACATCACTTGTTGGTAAAGCAGACATTGATATTTTCATGGCATTTCCACTTGATTATTCAGAGGAAGATTTAAAGAAATATGGATTAGAATTTGGGAAATACTGTATTGATACTGTTGGTGGAATATCTGAGAAAAGATATGCATCTCATCCATATATCACTGGCCTAATTAATGGATTTGAAATTGATTTTGTTCCATGTTACAATATTAATGATACCACATACCTTAAATCTGCAGTTGACAGAACAATTCTCCATACTAACTATATTCAAAGTCATATGACAAGTGATGAGACTGATGAAGTATTGTTACTTAAGAAGTTTATGACATGTGTTAATACATATGGTGCAAATTATAAGGTTAGTGGTTTTTCAGGATATCTTTGTGAGTTATTAATTCTTAAATATCATACATTTGAAAATGTTATAGAAAATGCTGCAAATAAATGGAAAAATCAGTTAAAAATAGATTTAGAGAATTATGGTACTTGTAATAATTATCATGATGCCTTAATAGTAATTGATCCTGTTGATAAAAATAGAAATGTTGCTGCTGCTCTTTCAATTCAGAAATTCTCTGAATTTATTGTTGCTTCACGAAATTATCTTAAAAATCCATCAATTAATTACTTTCAAGATAAAACAATTACAACAACACCTTCTGAATTAGTAAAGTTATTTAAACAAAGGGGAAGTTATTGTTATGTTTTATCATGTAATGTACCTGATGTTCCTAGTGATGTTATATATCCCCAAGTAAATAAGACATTGAAATCATTAGAGAAGGTTTCAGGAATCTATGATTTTTCACTTCTTGAAAGTGGATACTATATTGACTCAAGTAATGTGGCCCATATTATTCTTGAATATGATGTAGCAAGTCTTAGTAATGTTAAAATACATCATGGCCCATTAATATATGACTCAAAAAATAGTGATAATTTTAGAAATAAGTATCCTAATGCATATATTCATAACAATAAATGGATTAGTCTTAGTAACCGTAAATATATTACAGTAGAAGATATGATTAAAAACATACTTCTTGAAGAAAATATGTCAATATTGAAACTTGGAAAAAATATAAAAGAAGAAGTTTTAAAGGACTATTCTTTTGAAAAAATGGAAGTATTTATTAACAATACAAATGATGAAAACTTAAACAACATATTCCTATATTTACATCCAAATTATAGATTAGAACATTAATCATTACGTTCATAAACAAATTTTGGAACAGCATCATCAAAGGGATCAAATGTTTCTATATTCTTTATTAGAGTAGATTTCATACTTACCTTTGAATGTAATGTGGATGGAAGTCTTAATATACGTTTTAAGTCAATTGATACCTTAGTATCAGTAATTTGCATATTAATTCTAGAAATTGCATTCATCACCTTTTTATAACGTATAGGTCCAATATTACTCCTAAACATACCCCATAAATCTTCTTGTAATAGATTTCTATGTTTTAAAACATCCCTTAATAATTGATTATTAACATCATCTAATTTAGAAGATCGTCTTAGATGTAAAATTGTATATTTTGACCATCTTGTAAAGTTCTTTGGATAACCAAATGGTATAATAAATGGTTGTAAATCATTAAATCCATACTCATTTGATAAATCAGGTAGTTTTGAACCAGTAACATACTGTATTATATCCCCACGTAACTCACTTGATGCATCCATCACATCTTCATCAAGAACACGTACATGGTATCCCCTACCTGAATATATGAGATTTATATTTGTTAGTCCAAAATCACCACTAAGAACATCCCTTATCATTAAAACTATCTCCTTTGCCTGATTTAAGCATTTTTCACATACTTCTCCTTCAGCACAGTCACATGTTCTTATTGGAATATCCTTTGCATCTACATCAAATACTAATTCTGATTTCTGCCAACCCTTTCTCTGATTTGGCTTATCATAGAATGCCACAGAACAATATGCAGCAAATGGTTGTTTTACTTTTATAAAACGTTTTAATCGTAAATCATCAACAAATACCTTATAACGATCATTTGGTCCATTACCATAATGATCAAAACCAAATTCACGACTTGTAAGAGAATTTCTTATGAAATCTGGAACATCTTTCACATTCCATTCTTCTTTATAAAAGATTTTACGTTCATATTTAGATGCAGGTTTTAATTCAACACTCATTTTTCTTCACCTGCTGTTGCTTTTGAATTATTTTTTTCAAGTAATCTTTTCTTACGATTATAATATATCAAGGGATTTCCTATTTTTTTACAATCAACACAAGGAATACATAAATTTGGCATGTGTAATTTGATTTTTTCACAACTCATAGGTGTATACCACCTAGTTTCACCCTCCTCTGATAGTTTTAATTCTGAATTCATACCAAAACCAAGTTTAGAATTGATGTTAATCTTTTCTTGTGGCTGATCCTTGAATAATGGTGGTCTACAAGCATTTGCAGCCTCATAAATCATTGGAATTACTTCTTTATGTGTTATTTCAAGTGATGGATCCACATCAGATACTTTCATATCATATTCCATTGAAAATACATTTGGTGCCAATCTAGCATATGATATAAATGGAGTTAAAAACAACACAATTGCATCGTTTCTTCCACCACTTTTAATTCCCTCCATACACTTACGTACACATGGTGGAAATGCCTCTTGTATGTATGGTGCAGGTCCATTATCATTATATGCACCACTATTTGATGAACCAAATCTTCTCTCCCTTGCCTTTTGTTCCATTTGTCTTATTTTACCTGATAATTCATTCATAATTGAATCAGGTTCAACCATTCTCCTAGAATTTTCAGCAACCTTCACAATATAATCCCTAGTTTTTTTCATTATTATACTTTTTAATAGATTTTTCTTTAGATTTAATCCACATATTACCTCATACATTGTTTGTGGATTCCTATGTTCAATTAAATGTCCATATTCTTCTATAAAGTCTTCATATTCTATAATAACCCTACCATTTGACAGTAATAATTTATTTAAGTCGATTACTCCAAGGTCTATAACTTCTTTTAAGTCATTCCAGTAGACATTATTTGTATCAATTAGTTGATTTAATGCTTCTTTAAGAAAACTATACTGAAAATTATTAGGTTCACTTTTTAGTCTTTCTAATCTATTATCTATAAGATTAGCTTCTAATTCTACAACTTGTTTTGCTTCGTGACTATCCTCACCAAAACCTATTGCTACAGCTTGACATAAAAAATAAAAGGATAGCACATCATATTCATAAATTTCAGGATTAAATAAATATTCATAAACCTTATCATCAAAGTTATCAGTTTTTTTATCTAAGTACCATTGGAATTTATGTAGAGCTAATTGTTCTAATGTTTCAGGTATTGATGAAAGTTTCTGTGAATGTGTATGTTTTATAATATCTATTAATGAATCATTTTTCTTATCTAAATTTTCAATTTGTCCTAATTTTCTTACAATTTCTTTAGCCTCAAAGCTAAATGGATTTATAAATGAAGTTTCTATCATGATAATATAATATCTATAACCTATAATGTAATAATCTTTTACCTAGTAAAATAAATAAATCATGAACACCATATATAAATATTAATTATAATTGATATTCTGAGTATTAGATTTATTTTTTAGAAAAAAATATTACAAGGAAAAAATAAAGGAAGTACTTCTCACTAATAAAAAAAAGTACCATACACCTTTATTAGGAATAAAAATCATTATTCTAAGATAAATAATGTAAAGGAGAATAAAAAGAATGAGTAAATTATTTATATCATGTGCACTTCCATATGCTAATGGTCCATGTCATCTTGGACATCTACGTTCTACATATATTCCTGCAGATATATATGCACGTTATAATCGTATGACTGGAGTAGATACTCTAATGGTATGTTCTACTGATGAACATGGAACACCTATTGCCGTTAGAGCAGAACAAGAAAAAAAGAATCCTAAGGATATTACAGATATATACCATGAAATAATTGGAAATGATTTAAAATCATGTAACATATCCTTAGATAGTTTTAGAAGAACTACTGATGAAATACATTATAAAATGGCACAAGACTTCTTCTTAGACCTTTATAATAAGGGATACATCTATGAAAAAGTAATTGACCAATTATATTGTGATGAATGTAAACGTAGCCTACCTGATAGATATGTTGAAGGTACCTGTCCCTACTGTGAAAGTGAAGGAGCAAGAGGAGATCAGTGTGAAGTATGTGGTCGTCACCTAAATCCTACAGATCTAGTTGAACCCCACTGTTTAATCTGTGACAGTACCCCCCACATTGAACAATCAAAACAATACTACTTTAAGTTACATGAATTTGAACAACCATTAAAAGAATGGATTAATTCAAATGAACATCTGCCTAAAAATGTGAAAAACTTTGCAAAAGAATGGTTGAATGATGGCCTTAAAGATTGGATAATGACAAGAGATATGAATTGGGGAATTCCAGTACCTCTAAATGATGCTGAAGGAAAAGTACTTTATGTATGGGCAGAAGCATTTGAAGGATACCAGTCTTCAGCTGCAAGTTGGGCTAACAAACACGATCTTGACTGGAAAGAATATTGGGATGATAAAACAGTACATTTCATTGGAAAAGATATTATTTATCATCATACATTATTCTGGCCTAGTATGTTAATGGGTCGTGGATGGAACCTACCATATTCCGTTGTTGGTGGAGGATATCTCTCCCTTGAAGGACGTAAAATGTCCACAAGTAAAGGATGGGTAATATGGGTAGAAGATTTCCTTAAAAAATTTGATAGTGATTTACTTAGATACTACATGGTAATAAATGCACCATTAAATAAGGATACTGACTTTTCATGGGATGACTTCCAAAGAAGAGTAAATAATGAATTAACAGACAATCTTGGTAATTTCATTCATAGAACATTTACATTTACAAACAAATTCTTTGATGGTAAAATACCTGAAATGGGAAGTTATACAGATGAAGATAAAGAATTTGAAGAAAAAATCAAAGCACTACCCGACGTAGTTGCTAATTATATTGATAATTTCCAATTTAGAGAAGGATTACAAGGAATAATGTCCCTTACAAAAGAAGCAAACAAATACTTCAATGATAAAAAACCATGGAAAGGTGTAAAAGAAGATATTGAAAGTGCAAAAACATGTATTAACTTATCAAACCAATTAGTACATGTTTTATCAATTGTATTAACACCATACATTCCAATAAGTGTTCAGAAAATAAGAAAAGTATTAAATATGCCAACAGAACATGTTGATGGATTTATGAAATTTGAGGAAAGAACTCCTCTTGTAAAATGGGATGAAGCAAAAGAATTCTTACCTGCAGGATATGAAATCAATAGTGCAAAACCACTATTTTCTAAAATACCTGATGAAATAATAAAAGAAGAAAAAGATAAATTATATTCTCTTGAAGAAGAAAATAAAGAAAATGAGGACGATAATATGAGTGATTTAATAAGTATAGATGAATTTGGAAAAGTAAAATTAGTAGTTGGACAAATAAAAGAAGCACAAAAAATAGATGGAAGTGAAAATTTACTTAAATTACAAGTGGATTTAGGCAAAGAAGTAAGACAAGTAGTAGCAGGAATAGCTAAAAGATATGAAGTAGATGAACTTATTGATAAAAAGGTTATTGTAGTTGCAAATCTTCAACCTGCAAAATTATTTGGTGTAGAATCTAATGGTATGTTACTTGCTACTGATAGTATGGAACTTTTAACAACAGAAGGAAATGTTGGTGAATATATAAAATGAGCGACATCTTAGTGACACAAAGTGAGAAGTTTCTTAAAACAATACAAAGTAAACCTGTTATTGCTGAAAGTATTGAAGATTTTGATAGTTTCATAAAAATATATAGCTACCTTAATAGTAACTTAAAACAATTACAAAATATTCGTAATAAAATGGAAATCAGAGGATTTACTTCACCATATAGTGCTTTAAAACGTTATAGTAAAGGAGGAAATTCTAGTAATCCTGAAATTATCCCTGATGATGTACATGATCAATCTAGACATGCACAATACTTCCGTATAAAAGCATCAAATAAGAAAAATATTCTTGATCAGGTAAAATCTGCTATTGCTTCTCATAAAATAGCAATAGGTCACTTAGAAGAATATGTTGAACTTGAATGTAAAAAATGTGGTCAAAAATATAAGAAAAAAACACTTGAAGATATTCTAGTATATGATGAGAATGAAGTAGAAAGTTGTAAGTGTGAATGTGGAAGTTCTGAATTTAAATTTGATTCAGATATGAGTGGAATTTGTAGATTAGAATTAATTAAATACCTACCATTAGGAGGAGAATACCTCCTAAAACGTTCCCAATTAACAAATTATAGTCTTGAAGCATATCGTAAAATAATTAAGATTATGAAACAAGAAAAAAGAGGACGTGTAAAAAGTATAACTGTAATTGCTAAAATAAAAGATGAAAATACTGGTAAATGGGTTAGCAGAAAGATGAATATTGATTATGCTGATGAATCAAACTATGAATTAGAATTACGTAAACGTTATGGACCAAATGTACGTATTGAATTACTTCAATTCCATCATAAAAAACCATCATTAATAAATGATAAATATGTTCAAAATGCCCTAGCAATAGCATATCTTCATTATTCAGAAAATATTGTTAGTAAGAAGATAGATGAGATTATACCCAAACATATTCATAATATGAAAAAGATAGACACTTACAACAGTGTACTTAATGAAGCTAGAAAAGATGCTGGAAGACTTGCAAGAGAAGCAGAAGAACGTATTGAATTAGAAGAAGAATTAACATACGTTAAACTTCGAAAAGTAAATCTTATTACGAAGGATCACAAATTAGATAGAGAATTAAAAGAAGATCTGAATAAAGAATCAGAAATTAAAAAACATTACTACATAGAAACACCATTTATACTAATACTATGGGATATTTTTAAATATTACTTAACAACATCTGAAAATAGACGTAATAACTATTCTGGACCATTTCCTAACCTTAGACCAACATTAGATTCTAATCAAATAAAAGTATTTGAAAATATATTTCCAAAGGATGTAATAGAATTATTACAAGATAGTGGAGAAAATATTGATACAATCCCGAATATGAAGGAAACAATCCAATATAAATTAGATCTTGAAACAAAACGTAAAAAACTACATCTTAAATCAAATCATGCAGCTTATGGTGCTATTGCATTAAATAGTAAGTCTAATATTTCATTAAATAAAGCTGCTGACCTTTTATATGTAGATAAAGATGAAGCTGCAAAAGAAAAAGCAGCACTGCAAAAAATAGAAAAACCATCAACTAATAAAGCAAAAAAATTCTTAGAAATAATAAATAAATAAAGAGTGGTGGTATTTTGAGTTCAAAAATACATGTAAACAAACCCTTATCCTCAAGATTAATTATTGAATTATTAGATGAAAACCCTGACCTTGAAACAATAGAATGTCCTCAAAGTTTATATGAAAGAACATCACAAACATACCTTGATGCATTAAATGAATTAGGAATTACAATTTCCATTATTGAACAAAGAGGTCGTCCACAGAAATATGATGAAGGAATAAGAGATACAATTGATGAAATGTTAAATTCAGGTTTTAATCCTAAAGCAATTGCTAAAAGATTACATATTAGCCAGAAAACAGTTTACTATCTTAAAAATAAGAAATTAAAACAAGGTCCCAAATCTAAGTATTCTCAAGATACAAGAAATCAAATTGTTGAACTTAAAAATAAGGGAACACCAGTAAAAATCATTTCACGAATGCTTGATATACCAATTAGAACTGTTTACTATATCTTAAAAAAAGAAAAAAAATTAATTAATTCTAAACAGACGGGAGTGTACTAAGTGAATACTGGACAACTCCTATTAACATCTGGTATTTGTGGATTTATATCGTTTATAATAACATTTACTGTTATGCCCCATTTAATTAAACGACTTAAAAAGGCAGATATTGTTGGAAGAGATATACATAAGTTAAGTAAGCCTGAAGTTGCAGAGATGGGTGGAATAGGAATCATACTTGGATTTGCAATTGCTATAATGGTTGGAGTATATCTCTATCCTCAATGGCAGTCACAACTTACAATAACACTCATTGTAATACTTCTTACTGGTATTATTGGTATGGTTGATGACTTGATAATGTTATCTTCAAAGGAAAAATTATTACTTCTTTGGATTGCAGGATTACCTATTATGTGGGTTACTCCACCAAATGTAGGCATTATTTACATGATATTCATCCCAATTGCTGTATCTATTGCTTCCAATCTAACAAATATGTTAGCTGGATTTAATGGTATTGAAACAGGACTTGGTGTTATTGCTATGACTTCATTAACATTATCTTGTATTATTATGAATAAATATGATGTAGCTATCATATCATTTTCAATGTTAGGTGCATTACTTGCTTTTTTATTCTACAATAAATATCCTGCTAATGTATTTCCAGGTGATGTTGGAACATTAATAATTGGTGCATGTATTGCAATTATTGCATTTATTGGAAGAGTAAAAATCATTGCATTTATTGTTCTTATTCCCAATATTATTGATGGTTTTCTTAAATTTAGAAGTGTTGGTGTTATGGAACGTCAAAATTTTAAGCCAACAGAGGTTAAAGAGAATGGTGAGCTTGTAGCTCCAAGTGGTGGTTTTAATTCACTTATAAGATACATTCTTAAAAGGCCAATGAAGGAAAAACAAGTTGTTTATATAATTTGGAGTATTGGAATATTTTTTGGTTTACTTGGTATTATAATAGCATATGTAAGTAAAGGTGCTATTATCTAATTTTTCTATTTTTTTCAAACAAGATTATTTTAGTTTTATTTCTAGGTATTATACTTGACTAATCCCACTTTGATAATTTATATATTATTTCCATATTACTGGTTGTGTTTTTATTATGTAGTTTTCTGATTTTGCTGGATCATAATATATGTTTGTTGGATTTTTTCCAAATGTATCTGTTATACTTTTTCTTATGTAGTAGTTTATACGTGAACCCATGATGTTTTTTTCTTGTGTATCTAGTGTTGTTTTAGTAGTTACAGTAGTTTGTATGAATATTGTTTTATTTTTCTCATCTAATGTTATGTTGATTATTTTTATTGTTGTTGGTGTTAAAAGTTGTGGATGATGTTGATTGTAGTTGTTGAATGTATCGTTGTAGTATGTGGCATATCCATTTTTATTTATTCCATTTTGTGCTCCTATTTGTGCTGCTGATAGTATTGTGTTTTTTTCTACTTCATTTGTGATTGTGTTTATTGTAAGTACTAATGTAATTAACAATATGCTACACAAGATAATGTATTCTATTGTAAGTTGTCCTTTATTATTCATAATAATATTATCATTATTTTACTTTTAATAAATAGAATTTTATAGTATTATGATACTACTTCTATTATATTGTTATTATTTTTAAATACATATGTATTGTTTGGTAGTAAAATATAGTTTTTTTGTATTATGTTCTTTTTTGGAATATAATGACTTTTTGTTATTTGATAATGACTATTTATATAAACACCAGTTTTATTTATTTGAACTATGTATGTTTCTTGATTTATTTTAGAAGGTAATGTATATGTTTTTGAATAACCTGATCCTTGAATATAGACTTGATTAATAACACTTGCTATATCATCAGAGACCATTCTTGCCTGTTTTCTTTTTTGTGTCTGATTTATACTATCTAATTCTTCATTTGTAATGGATAATACTGTCAAAAATATACCAAGTAACAATATAAAAACCACCATAAATTCTATTGTTATTTGTCCCCTTTCATTCATAATAATATATAACTACATCCTAATATATAAATTTTATAATAAAAAATATTATATATTATAAAATATAAAATAAAATTATAAAAATTATATACATTGTATATAAATATGGAGTGAAAGTCCACTGTTATGTCAATACATAAAACAAATAAACCAGAGTTATTAATAAAATTCAATGAAACTGAAAATGCCAAACAACTAGATGAAATGATTTATCAATTTGAAAAAAATATAAACAATAAAAAAGAAGATTATTTTCTTAAAGAATCAGAAAATCCATACATATTCTTCTTAGAATATCCAAAGCCACAAGAATTAATAAAAGAAATAGAAAATGAAAATATAAAAACACTTGAAACAATAGTTCCAGTAGAATGTGTTATAAACAATACAAACTACATTACATCCACAATACTTAGAAAAATAAGACATAAAATAACATACCATGACACATTTAACATAACATGCCATGTTGATTCATACATACCCCATAGAAAAGAAAAACTAGAAAAAGAATTAAAAAGTAAAATACAAGATATACTAGCAATTCCTATCCAAAAAAACAATCCAATATGGAATATAAATATACACATCATTGGAGAAGTTAGTGCTATTAACATAGAAAGATCTAATAAAAATAGAAACAAGTATAGTCAATATAATAATTATTGTTAGGTAGTATAATATTACCTAACTATATTGAATTTAATATATATTCCATATTCTGCTCTAATTCAAGAACCTGATTCTTACTAGGTGCATTTCTATCTATATCCAACATACTTAAAATTCTTGGATCATTTAATGCTTCAAATCCCATATTTTGAACATAACCATTTAATTTATCACGTAATGTTTCATCTTCAATCTCCATAGGATCAATTCCAAGATAACGTGGAAGTTTACTTGAAGATGGAAATACAGATACTCCTCTAATCTTACTACGTATAGATTGTCTTCTTGCAATTATTGTGTTATAATCATCAGATAAATCAGGATCCATATATGGAACTCCAACATCACTTAAAGCTATAACCTTCTCATCACCAAATGCTAAGGGTTTATCTAACAAGTCAAAACATTTTGAAGCTATTGTTCCACCACTTCTATGAAACTGTGGACCTTCACCAACATGTAAACCTACCTTAATCATAGCACTTCTAACTGCACTTGCAGCTGTATATGTTAATATAAGAGAAGTTGTTGTTAAGAATTCTTTTAATTTATTGAAAAAATCAACAGTATATAATTCCGGACATTTAGCTGGACTAAATGGATCTAAAAATACTGCATCATACTCTTTATTTGCATTTTCTTTTAAAAAATCACGTGCATCACAGACATGAATATTTAATTTAATATTTGAGGGAATGTCACTTAGAACTTTATTATACTGTAGATAACCATTTTCTATTAAGTAAAGTTCTATTGTTTTCTTAACAAAACCATGGGATTTACATATATCTGGAATAAAAAGGGTAGTTGCCAATGTTTCTAAAGAGGATTCAACCATATCAACTTCTATTACAACATCACTATCATTTAAATAGTCAAGTAATGCTGATACATTATATCCAATACCACTACATATATCTAAAACCCGTATAATTTTTCTTGATTCTGCTTTTTCTTTAAGTTTAGATGGAATTGCAAATTTTTCAAATGCCTCTGTACGTGCACCAAAAGTACTATGTAATGTCTCTATACCATCAGAACGTTTTTCTGATGATAAAGTATAGGATCCATCATCTGTTTTAATTAAAAATCCTGCTATTTCTTCTTTATATAACTCTCTTGCATCTTTATGACCATCTAATTCTAATTCAAAGACTTGTTGTATTATTTGTTTATTTTGTTGTGACATTTCAAGTCGTGAATCCTCTTGATTATCGTCCATAACTTCACCTTAATATTTTAAGTTAATTTTTGTTACCTTATTTTTAAATTTGATCCAATTTAATTATCTATAGAAAAAAAAAATAAAATTAAAAAACATTTACCCTTATCTAATTAAATATACAATTATTAATATAATTATACTATTAACTTCACAATTAATAAAACTTTAGAAAAAAACTTTTTAAAAATAATAATATTATACTATAATTAGTTAAGTTATAATAAACAAATATAAAAAATAAAATAATAAAAGGTGAGATAATGAACAAAAAGATGATTATTGGTATTATTGCAGTAATTTTAGTTGCTTTAATCATAGCAATACCACAATATGAATCATATCAAAGTACTTTATTATCTGAAAACTTCAATAAAACCTTGCAAAATGCAAGTGCTGTTGAAACAGAAATAGCAAGTACAACAAATCAAATCAATCAACAAAATAGTACTGATGCAGATACATTAATACATACAATAAACAATCAAATAACACCAAAATATTCAGAAGAATTATTACGTCTTAATGAAACTAAGACAAATACCAATAATGACACTGAAAAACAATACATTGACTTACAAATGAAGAGAGTTCAACTAGAATCTAAAAATCTTAATGCTACAGTAACACTCTTAAATGCATTATCACAATATGTTAAAGGAGAAAAAACTGCTCTTGATGCACAAAATACGATAAATCAAGCAAGTTCTGACAATGCACAGTCATCAACAGAGTTAAATCAAGTATATAACGATATAAAAACATTTTTAGATCAAAATCCTGATTTAAATAAGAAACTTCATGATCTTAACTTAGATAGTGCATATTATGGTCAACTTGAAAAACAAAACATTGCAAACAACACAAATACGCAAGCTAATGTAACACAATAACCTCCACTTCTATTTTTTTATTATTTTTTAGAGTTTAACCACTTATTTTACATATATAACCTCTGATGTAATTTCTTAGCATATAATCCAAGTAAACTTAAAATAGCTACACCCTACTCTTATAATAAGTATTGTTATTTTTTTTAATTTCATCTACACAATATATCTTCATAACTGATTTGGTTATAAATATTAATTTTATTTATATATTATTACAAATTATGATTTTACTAAGAGTTTAATAGAAAACTTATTTTCCATATCAAAAAATACTAATAAATAATACTTAGTAATTATATACATTATTATCAATAGAGATTTAAACTTAGAGTATAATAGTTAATAGAAATTAAAAATGAAGTTTAAATAAAACAATAGGATGTTTATACAATGAAAACATTTAAAATGTATGTAAAAACCGTCGTAAGTAATGATGAGGGTAAAATCCTACTTCTTAAAGAAAAACGTGAGGATAGAAAATCAAGATGGGATCTTCCAGGTGCTGTTTTAACAAATGATGATAGTTTTGATGAAGTTGTTATAAATAGAATACCAAAGGAAATAGGATATTATGTTTATCCTGGAAAGATAATTGGAGTAACAAACTATGTAACACATAGTGTAAAAGAAATACATGTAATAATGACTGGACATATATTAAATGGAGAATTATTACTATCAAATAATTATGAAAACTTTGAATGGATTCCATTAAACAGATTAAATGAATATCCATTAAATGGTTGGTTAAAAAACTATATAAAACATACAGAAGAACCATTTAATGATGTTTCAAGAGAAATAGAAGAAATGGACTCATTACAAAATACAAGAAATGAAATGAGTCAAGATAGTTTCTTTGGAATTGGCTCAAAAATAGATACTAATCCAGTTAAAAATGTAAAAGAACAATCAGAAAAACAAGTAAAAAGTTCATTAGGTATGTTAAAAGACACTATACTAAGAACATTTCATCCAAAAAAGGCAAATGTTGAACAAACAAAACCAAAACCTAATATGTACTCTACATCAGATATGCCATATATCAATATAAAAGAAGATATAATTGATAATACAACAGAACAAATAACTCCAGATACATCTGAAGAAATTGTAATAGATAGAAGTGAAGATATAATCCCGGATACACCAGAAGATAATACAGATAACATAATCATAAATCATGATTACATTGATAACACAACAAATGAAAGTATAGATACAGTTATGTTAGATGAAAATGATACTGTTGATGAGGTAAATACTAAAGCTGAAACTGCAAGTGATGAAATAATAATAGAACATAACACTTCTAGTGCAGATGATATAGTATTAGAACATTCAATAGATAATGTTACAGAATTTGATGATATTGTAGTAGAACATGAAGATACACAAGATCCAAAACCTGAAGATATCAAACCTAAAAAAGTATTTGATATGAATGTGAATTCTGCAAACAATATGAAAAAAGAAAATAAGATTCATGAAGCTCCAAAAGTATCTAAAAATCAGAACATTAAAGTTATTCATAACAATGAAAAAACACCATACATAAGAAAAGAAAAACAGTCAACACAAAAGATTAGCTTTAATTCTGAAGGTATTAAAAGACAAGGATGGAAAGAAAAATTAGATGAAATCAATAGAACCACATCTAATAATGAACATAAAGTAATTCCTAGACCAAAAGGTAAAAGAAAAAATTAATTTTTTTCTATAAACATCCTCTATTTTTTTTAAATATATGCTAAAATAGTATTTAGCACAGCACGAATTATTTCAACCCCAATATAACCTACTGAATAGAAGTAAGCTAATGTAATAACAGTTGCAACATATCCTATTATCATTAGATAGGAATCATTTTCTAAACTACTTACTGCCAACAACAGTATTGCTACACTCGGTATGAAATCTGTAAATGGAATAGGTAGTGGTAGAAACAATAAAAATGCTAAAATAATCGTTATTACTGCATTAATTTTAAGAATATGCTTGTTTGTTACTAGTTTACCCCTTGGCTTTGATATTAATTCCACATAACTTAATGCCTTATGTAATATATCAAAGAATTTATCAATAGTTTCTGTAGTTAATACTTGCTTTGATATGAATTTTGGTAGATGTAAATGTCCATTAGAGAGTATTGAAAAATTAAGTAATATTATTAACACGCCAAATGGTGTACTACTCCCTGGAATAGATACTGGAAATAAGAATGGAGCTACTAATATTATTATTAAGAGATAGACTCCTTCATTTATGAGAGTATCAACCAATGTTTTTATAGTGATATTTCCTTGGGGAATATTCTTTCTAATTATTCTAAGTCTATCTGATGTTTTTATATACTTAATATGTTCATCTTTAAGTATGAGTGTGTTTTCAATATTTTTATCCACAACTTCACCTCTTGAATATTAAATATATAATCTCCTAAGTTATATAAAAAAAATAGTATTTTATTTATAAAGAAAAATAAAGAAGAGAACTTATATTAAGTTTCCTCTGTTTTGTAATCTTTCTTCTTCTGGTATTTCATTAATATCAATACCAGGCATTGCTGCACCTAAATCAGTTGATACATCTGCAATTAAATCTGCATCTTCATAGTGAGCTGTTGCTTCAACTACTGCTTTTGCTACAAGTTCCGGGTTTTCTGATTTGAAAATACCTGAACCTACAAATACTCCATCTGCTCCTAATTGCATCATTAATGCTGCATCTGCTGGTGTTGCTATTCCACCTGCTGAGAAGTTAACTACAGGAATTCTTCCTTTTTCTGCTGTTAATTTTACTAATTCTCTTGGTGCATTAATTTCACGAGCTACTTGCCATAATTCTTCTTCTGTTTTATTTTCAATTTCTCTTATAGCACCTTGAATTGTTCTCATGTGTCTTACTGCTTCTACAACATTTCCAGTACCAGCTTCACCTTTGGTTCTTATCATTGCTGCCCCTTCATCTACTCTTCTTAGAGCTTCTCCAAGGTCTCTTGCCCCACATACAAATGGAATTGTGAATTGTTCTTTGTCTATATGGAAGTCTTCATCTGCTTGTGTTAATACTTCACTTTCATCTATCATATCTACTCCTAATGATTGGAGTACTTGTGCTTCTACAAAGTGACCAATTCTTACTTTTGCCATTACAGGAATATCTACTGCATCCATAATTTCAATTACTTTTGATGGATCAGCCATTCTTGCTACTCCACCAGCTTTTCTTATATCAGATGGTACTCTTTCTAAAGCCATTACAGATACTGCTCCTGCATCTTCAGCTATAGCTGCTTGTTCTGCATTTACTACATCCATAATAACTCCGCCTTTTGTCATTTTAGC
This sequence comes from Methanosphaera sp. A6, assembly GCF_001729395.1. Lineage (NCBI taxonomy): Archaea > Methanobacteriati > Methanobacteriota > Methanobacteria > Methanobacteriales > Methanobacteriaceae > Methanosphaera > Methanosphaera sp. A6. The sequence continues at coordinate 19,977 of NZ_MAIF01000103.1, forward strand.
GAATCCTTCTTTTAATACTTTTGTTCCATGTATCATTATTTTTATTCTCCTTCTAGTTGATAAATTCTATGAATTCTATAATATATATAATAAATAATAAATTTATAACAATAAATATTTTTGTTATTAATAATTTTTAAGATTTTGTATTATTTTTTCAATTGATATATCTTTTGAAAATGGTATTGCTTCTGTTGCACCAGATTTTGTTGTTGATTGAGCTGCAATATAACTACCTATTATTCCAGATTCTTCAAGAGTATAGTTATTTATTAAACCATATAAAAATCCTGCATTATATGCATCTCCTGCACCAGTTGTATCAATAGCATCAACTTCAAATATTCCAATATTATATTCTTCATCACCTTTTTTAATAAAAGAACCTTTTGTTGAACATTTAACTACTAAAATATCTACTTTTTGTGATATTTCATCCACAGCTTCTTGTAATGTTTTTTTATTTGTAGTTAATAATAACTCTGTTTCATTGATAAGTAAAATATCTGTGTAAGATATTAGTTTATTCATGAAATCAAGTCCTTTATTTACATATAACATTCCCGGATCAAATGATACAATTACATCATCCTTTAATTCATCTAATAATTCCATTTGTGTATCAATAGATGGATCTTCAGGATTTAATCCTACAAATGAAGTTAAGTGTAATAATTTAGTGTTTTTAATATAATCCCTTTTTATTTCAGAATTTGAAATAGTGTCATTTATTTTTGGAGTTACATATAACTTACGATCACCACTACTATCTACAAAACCTATTACTTCTCCTGTTTCACCGTTTCCTTTTATGAGATGAGTAGTATCCACATTATGTGATTCAAGATAATCTTGCATCATTTTACCATTTGAATCATTACCTACCTTTCCAATGTATCCAGTTTTTAGTCCTAGTTTTGCCATACCAATAATTGTATTAGCAGCTGATCCTCCACAGGATTTTGTTTCATAATTTACAAATGTTTCTCCATCAGATGGTGCAAATTCATTAACATGACATAATCTATCAATATTTAATGCTCCCCATCCTATTATATCAAATTTCATCATACTTCAACTCTAATCTAGTACATCTTTTAAATTAAATTTATATTTACCTAAATTTCCACCATAATTACCAGCAGACACTTTAATTACACCTTCTACCCCATTTAAAGCTTCAATTCCTTTTTTTAATGATTCTTTAGCATTTTCAACTGTTAAAGCATCAATTACTATTTCTGGTATGTAATTTACTCCGTCTTCAACCATTGATTCATCACCAAGCTTTTCTTTTAGAGATGGACAGTATGGATGGTTTGTTGTAGGACCAATTTCTGGATAATTTGTTTCTACTTTTGAACCTGCAGAACAGATATCAAATGGTGTACATATACCATCAACTTCAGAAAGTGCATCTAATGCTTTATATCCAGCTTCAAGTACTGCTTCTTTTGTACTACAATAGTACCAGAAGTTTACTCCCATTATTCCCTGCATACATCCTAATTTTTGTTCAATATAAAAATCTGGAACACATATTGGTACTCTTATCATTGTTCTACCATCAATTTCTTCTGTCCATTCATATCCATCACCACAATGACCTACATGTTCTGTTGTATCAATGTAGTCAAATGGATCTATAGATGCATCAAATATCTTTACAAATGGTTTTACAAGAATATCTTGACGTATTCTAAATGATAATTCCTTATCAAATTTTGCAAGATCTTTTGTATTATACCAGAATTGAATTATCACACCAGGCCTATTATCTGGTGTTTCTGATTTATCTAAAAATTTTTCTACTCCAGATTCTGTTCTCCCTATTACTGTTCCTGGTGTTGCTGATGCATCACTTGCTATTTTCTTGATTGTTATATCATCTTCTGCTGTTACAATCATTCTTACACAAGTTCCAGTAAATGCTTCACAATATGTATCTTCTATTTCAAAATCCATTTTTATTACCTATCCTAAATTTCCTATATTTTTTCCTCGTACTTTATCACGTACAACTTTTGTCATATTATTTAGAGTTTCTTTATTATCATTAGTTACTATGTCTATAGATGGCTTATTAACTAATAATTGCTGTGTTATTTCTATATTATCTGAACAATTTAATATTGTTTCAAGAGATTCATTATTATAATCATTGATAAAATCATAAACTGCTGATTTACCTTTTTTATTAAATATATCTGCAATAACTGCTAATATTAAGTTGTTAGTTGAAGCTATTGATATTGAAGCAGATTCAATTGAATGAATATTACCATTAAATGAGATACTTAATCCTCCATTATCCCTTGCATATTCTAATGCTTCCTTATCTGTTATACTATCTCCACTATACATTAAATTTTCAGGTTTATAATTGTTTTTATCAATAATATCTAGTATTGCATCACGTTTACCTATTCCACCAACAGGTTTTACTGATTCAATAAGATTGTTTATTTCCATCTTTGAGATAACATTTGTAAAAATCCTATGAATATTTTCAAAACTTGAATCAAATAAGATATTATCATGAATATCAAGTAATTTATCTTGTTCTTCCTGATTTAAATCATATTTATCCAATTGTAAATTTGTTGAATAAGTATTTTCATAAATAAATCCAGTTTTATCAGATAAAGCTTTAATATATTGATTATAGCTTGTACTTACAATATAACATGGCATGATACTTTGAATATATTTTATCATATTATAAGCACCATCTATCATGAAAATATTATCTTCTGAAAATTCAATAAGATCTTTTTCAGTTAAGCCATATGCCTTAAAAAAGGGCAATATTAGTTTTAATGTACTTCCAGCTAGATATCCTTCAGTATTTTCTTCTACAAGCATGTCATCATAATTACTAAGTATACTAAAGAAATGACCTCCTTCTGGAATAAAAAAATCAGATATTTCATATGCATTATCATTAATTGATAATGGTCCTTCACAGTCTGTTACATAAAATTTATCATTCATTAGTATAAACTCCTCATTTATATTATGAAAAGATTTTTCTTTATTTTATATAATTATCTATATAAAAAGATACATATTAAATTATAATTACATAGTCAAATTATAATTAATAGGTGGAGTATGAAATTATTAGATAAAATTATAAAAGGCATTCTTATCATTGCACTTATCATTGCTATGATATCAGTTATATATCTAGTTGTAATTCATAATCCTGGTGAAGACTATACAGAATTTTATATTCTTGACCATAATAATAACACAACAGATTATCCTACTAATATGAGCCAGTATTCTATTGGAAAGATAAATATTGGTATTAAAAACCAAGAACATACTGATATGAATTACACTGTAAAGGTTAAAACAAATCATACCTTACTTGCCTCATATAATAAGACATTAAAGGATAATGAGGAAACTATAACACCATATTATATCTACAGTACAACAGAAATTGGTATGCATGAATTAAATATTGAATTATATAAAGGAAATATTACACAGCCCTATAGAACCTTGAAACTCAGATATAATGTGATTAAATAAACTTAAAAATATTATCATCTGTGTATAAATGTATAGATAATTAATAGAATTATGAAAATATATTACATAGAAATTAAAAATACTAAATAATCTAATTAAAAAAAATAAAGGAGGAGACATAATGGAAGATTTAAGATGTGTTGTTACTGGAGGTGCAGGTTTTATTGGATCTCATATTACTGAAACATTACTTGAAAATAATGTTTCAAAAGTAACAATCATTGATAATATGACAACAGGTAATATAGAAAATCTAAAAAATCTAGACCATGATAGAATTGAACTAGTTTGTGGAGATATTAGAACTCTAGATATGAAGCCAATACTTGAGAATCATGACTATCTATTCCATGAAGCTGCACTTATTAGTGTATTTGAAAGTATTGAACAACCAAAAGCAACTAACAAAACAAACATAGACGGTTCATTCAATGTATTACAAGCAGCATATGAGTCAAATATTAAAAAAGTAATTTCTGCATCATCTGCTGCAGTATATGGTGAAACAGAAGTCTTACCTAATGTAGAAACATTACCTCTTCAACCATTATCTCCCTATGCTGTTTCAAAAGCACTGCTTGAATTATATTCATATACATTCACACAAACATATCATCTACCAACAGCATGTCTAAGATATTTCAATGTATTTGGACCAAGACAAAAGGCAGATTCTCCTTATAGTGGAGTTATACCTAAATTTATCAGTGCCCTCTTAAACAATGAAACTCCAGTAATTTATGGGGATGGAGAACAAACAAGAGACTTCATTTATGTTAAAAATATTGCAAAGGCAAATTATGAAGTAGCAATTAATGATGTAACTGGCGTATTTAATATTGCTCATGGAAAGACCACAACTATTAATGAATTACTTGAAATTATATGTGAAATAATGGGATATGATTGTAATCCAAAATATTTACCACAGAAAGATGGAGACATTAGAGATTCTGTTGCTGATATTAGTAAAGCTGAGGAAACCTTTGGATTTAAAAGTGAACATGACTTTAAAAAAGAATTAAAAGAAACTATTAACTATTATGTTAATAAATTCAATGAAGAATAAGTTTAATTCTTTATTTTTTCTATTTTAATAAGAAGAGGATTTGTATGTTGAAATTAAAAAATATTTTTAAAAGTAAGGAATATAAAAGAATCCTCGAAAATATGATTTCATTAACAGGATTACAATTTGCTAGTTATATTCTCCCATTAATTACTCTTCCATACTTAACATTAGTACTTGGACCTGAAAAATTCGGCCTAACACAGTATGCTATTTCTCTTATTACATATTTTCAATTCTTCACAGATTATGGATTTAATTTATCTGCAACTAGAGAATTAGCTATATGTAGAGATGACAATCAGAAGATTTCCCAGATTTTTAGTTCTGTAATGTTTATAAAGCTGTGTTTATGTATTTTAAGTTTTATAATATTACTACTAATTGTGATGTTCATTCCCAAATTTAATGAAGATAGTTATGTTTATATCTTAACCTTTGGAATGGTTATTGGATATATGTTATTTCCAACATGGCTATTTCAAGGACTTGAATATATGAGATACACCAGTATTCTTAATATTATAGGAAAAATAGTGTTTACAGTACTTATATTTATATTCATACACGATACAACAGATTATATGCTAGTTCCATTAATTAATTCACTGGGATATATTTTAGTTGGAATTCTTGGAATATACATAGCACTTACAAAGTTCAATATAAAAATAACCATACCCTCAATAAGAGATATTAAATATCATTTAAGAGAAGGATGGTATGTGTTTATTTCAACAATAGCAATAAATATGTACACAACAACAAACACATTCCTATTAGGTCTTCTTACAAACAACACCCTTGTTGGTTACTATAGTATTGCTGAAAAAATAATACTTGCAGTAAATGGATTGTTAAATCCAATATCACAAGCATTATACCCCTTCATAAGTCGTACAGTTAAAACAGATGATAAAACTAGAAGTATAGAATTTATACGTAAAATAACAAAAATAATGACCTTAGTTGGAATAGTCTTATCTGCAGGATTATTTATATTTGCAAAACCAATAATATTACTATTATTTGGACAATCTTATGTTAATTCAGTAATTATACTTCAAATAATATCAATTGTTCCACTTGCAGTATCATTAAGTACTGTTTTTGGTGTTGAAACTATGCTAACATTCAATTATAAAAAAGCATTCACATCTATTGTGATGATTGGAGGAATAATTGATATTGTACTTGGAATAATACTTATAACATTAATGAAAGAGATAGGAATAGCAATATCATTTGCAACAACAGAGATATTCATAACAATTGCTATGTTTATATTCCTACAAAGAAAAGGAATTAAAATAATAAATAGAAATCATACAAAATTAAGTTAAAAATAGAATAGGAGGAATTTACTTGGAATATGATTATATAATAGTAGGTGCAGGTATTACAGGAATTACTGCTGCAGAACAATTAGCTAATGTTTATGATAAAAAAGTACTTTTAATTGATAAAAATGATCATATTGGAGGAAATTGCTATGATTACTATGATGAATCTGGTATTTTAGTACATAAATATGGTCCACATATCTTTCACACAAATAATGAAGAAGTTTATTCTTATTTATCATTATTTACAACATGGAATGTGTATAATCATAAATTAGTATGTAATATTAATAATACAGTTATACCAGTACCATTTAACTTAATAAGTATTGATAAGACTATGCAAGATGATAATCAGAAAATAACTACAGCACTGCTTACAGAATATATTGTAAATGACACATTACCTTTAGATAAACTTAAAGAATCAAAAAATCCTGATATACAAAAACTAGTTAGTTATGTTAATGAGAACATATACACACCATATGTTAAGAAAATCTATGGAGTAGATCCAGAGAAAATATGTGAAGTTGATGGTGTTAATATTAATATCACCATATCATATGATTGTAGATATTATCAAGATAAATACCAAGCAGTACCCTCAAATGGATATACTTCCATGTTTGAAAATATGCTCTCTAATCATAACATCAACATACTACTCGAACATGATTATAACGATATAATTTCTATTGACTTAGAAAACAAAAAAGTATACTTTAATGATGAAGAATATACTGGTCAATTGATTTTTACTGGTATGATTGATGAGTTTTTCAATTATTGTTATGGAAAACTTCCATATAGATCAATTGTATATATGAATGAAACAGTTGATCAAATACATTTTCAGGAAAATGCTTCAATAATCTATCCAAATGATTATCATTTCACTGAAATTACTGAATATAAGTACATTACAGGACAACATGCAAGAAATACCACCATACAATTTGCATTTCCAACAGATTATAATCCAAAATATGATGAAACTAACATTCCATACTATCCCATAATAACAGAGGAGAACAGAGAATTATTTAGAAAATATGAAAAATTAACTGAAAAATTCCCTCAAATAACATTTATGGGAAGATTATGTAACTATAAACATTTGAATATGGATGAAGCTGTGCAGAATGTTCATGATGTACTTTTTAGACAATTAAAACATGAAATAGACGAGGAATATATTTGAATTTAAAAGAAATACTTAAAAAAAAAGTTGAAGAAGATCCTGATTCATTTATTTCAAAGAGAATATTTCAAATATTTAGAGTACTTCATGATCTTAATATTTACTTCATATATATTACAGGTAACATACCCTCACATAGATTTAGAGAATTCATGTATCGTAATATATTTAAGGTAAAGCTATCAAAAAATTCAATAATCTACTGGAAATGTAGATTTTTCAGACCCTCCAATGTTCATATAAATGATAATACTATTATTGGAGATAATGCATTTCTTGATGGTCGTGGTGGATTATATATTGGATGTAATGTTAATATTGCAGGAAATTTTAAAGTATATACAATGGAACATAATATAACAAGTCCTACCTTTGAAAGTACAAGTGATTCTGTTTATATTGATGATTATGTTTATATTGGAACGAATGTTATGATTATGCCAGGAGTACATATTCATGAGGGAGCAGTAATTGCATCAGGAGCAGTTGTTACAAAGGACGTACCTTCATGGTGTATGTATGGTGGAGTTCCTGCAAAATATATTAAGGACAGACCTGTTGTTAAGTATACGTTAAATACTAAGATAAAGGATTTATTTAGATAAGTGATAGTTATGAGTACTATTAGAACATTAGTTAAAAATACAAGTGTATTATTCCTATCCCAGATGATAGGATATGTTCTTGCTTTTTTATATACATTATACTCTGCAAGATATCTTGGAACTACTAATTTTGGTATAATTTCATTTGCTACTGCAATTTCTGGATTATTTGCTATTTTCACAGATTTAGGTCTCTCAACACTCACTATTCGTGAGGTTGCACGGGATAAAACTAAGACATATGAATATCTTGGTAATCATGGTATGATAAAGTTAATACTTTCAATAATAACCATGATTGGTCTTGTATTATTTGTTAATATTGGAGTATTTAATGAAACAACAAAGTTAGTTGTTTATATTATTGGTTCTTCAGTGATTATTGATGCTTTTAGTGGAACATTCACTTCCATGTTTCGTGCATATGAACAGATGGAATATCAATCTATTGCAGAGATTATTAACTCTGTAACAATGTTTATTGGAGTATTATTCTGTGTATTTACTAAACAGTCTGTTATTGGAGTAGCATCAATCTATTTAATATCAACAGTACTAGTTTTAATATATAACTTTGCAATGTGTACTAAAAACTATGGATTAATACATTTTCAAGTTAATTTAAAACTATGGAAGTATCTAATATACACGGCATTTCCTCTTGCAATAACAAGTATCTTTGCTCTAATATCATTTAAAATGAATACCATACTTCTTAATATACTAACAACAAGTGCACATGTAGGTGAGTATACTGCTGCATTTAATTTAATGCAAGCATTGATTTTCATACCCACAGTATATTCAACTGCAATACTACCAATATTTTCAAAATTTTATGTTAATAGGCCAGACATGCTTGAATATTCATATAAAAAGTCATTGAAGTATTTAACAATATTAAGTGTACCTATTTCCATGGGAACAATGGTGTTATCCAAAAAAATCATCTTGTTTATGTATGGAAGTGCATATATAAATACTATTCCAGTACTTGAATTGATTATATGGGCCCTACCTGCAATATTCCTTAGTTATATTCTTGGAACAAGTATTGCATCTATCAATAAACAACATGAAACTGTAAAGGCAACATTCATATGTTTACTCTTTAGTACAATAGGAAATTTCATACTAATAAAGTTATTTGACAGTACTGGAGCTGCCATGATTACAGTTATTAATGAAGTTAGTATGGTGTTATTCTACATGTATATCATGCATAAATATGGATATAGTGTACCACTAAGAAGTATACTTCTAAAACCATTTATTGCAAGTGTAGTTATGGGTGGAGTAATATACCTACTAGATTTAGACTTATTTGTAAGTATAGGTGTTGGAATTATAGTCTACTTTACAACAATTCTCCTTATTAAAACATTTAATGAGGATGACTGGAACATATTTAAACAATTACTACCACAGAAAGTTCTTAAATACATAGAAAATAGGATGGAATAATTATGATGAGTATAGTCTGTGTATATAATAACAAAACTATATTAGAAGAATATTTACTTAAAAGTCTTAAAAAACAAACCTCAAAGTATGAATTGATACTTGTTGATAATAGAAAAAACAAGTACAGTAGTGCTGCAAATGCACTAAATCATGGTGCAAGAAAAGCACATGGTAATTACATTGTATTTGCCCATCAAGACATTTATTTTTCCCAAAATTCCTGGTTAGATCGTACTGAAAAATGTCTATCTACCCTTAATAATATTGGAATTGTAGGAGTTGCTGGTAAAACTACAGATAGTCTTGTTAGAAGTAATATAAAACAAGGAATAATTCCTGTAGATGTAACACCCTATAAACTAGAAAAAGTAGAATTAGCATCCACTCTTGATGAATGTTTATTTATAATACCAAGGAATGTATTTAAAAAATATGAATTAAATGAAAAAATATGTCCTGATTGGCATTTATATTGTGTTGATTATGTTTATAATATAAAAAATAAGAAATACAATACATATCTTATCCCCACAGAATTAGAACATCGTTCTAAGGGTGCATCTATGTCAGAAGGATATTATGATACTCTACCTAATCTTCAAAAAAAATACATGAAAGAAAAGATAATTCGAACATGTATGGGTGACTGGTTTACATTCATACCAGTTAGTATTCAAAGAAAAATAAAGAAGTATAAACAATACTAGTAATCTACTGTAAATGTACAACAATCATCATATTTTGAAGTACATTCTACTTCTTCTACTGAAACTTCTCTGTTGAAATGTGATTCAAAAATACTTTTTAATATTCCCTTTGTAACATTACATGTTGAAATATTATATTGTAGTTTAAAACACTCATGACACCCATTATTTTTTAAAATTAAAGGTTCAAAACTACTTATTTTAAGTTGACCTAAATCTAATTCATTGAATTTATCTTTTACTAATTCTGTTAATTGTTCAAGAGTCTCATATTCAAATTGTGAATAAAGATGTTCACCAATTCTTTGACCTGTTGCTACTTCTAATGGTTCTATTTGTAAACCATGAATTAATAATATTGATTTGAATTGCCTAAATAATTCCATATATAATTGTGCTTTAGATGTTATTTGTGATTCTATTTCTGGTAATTTATATATAATTTTATCAGGACATATTTCTCCAATATAATCTGCATATATGTAGAATAATTTACTTCTTCTATCTAATGGATGAGATTTAAAACTTATAATTCCTTCATCAATAAGATTTTTTAGATGTACAGATATTGTTGATTTGGATTTTCCTGTTTGTTTAACTATTTCTATTTCACTTACTTGACCATCTAATATGTTAAGTATTTGAATTTTTATAGGACTATCTACAATTTTAATTCCTTTAGTTGTAGCATAAATCTTAATTTTTGTGTTGTTAAACTTATTTATAGGCATCATAATAATTTTTATGTATTGAAACTAATATAAATGTTATTCTAGTATATAGTTTCTTATTACACATTTTATATGAAAAATGGAATTTTATTAAATAATATTTTAAAGAAAGAATAGAATATTTTTCATTATTATAATAATTAACATATTTTTTCCAATGAGAAAGAATATAATAAGTATAAATAAGAAGTATAATTTTTTTTAATATTGAAGAAAGATATATAAATATTATAATTTTTCAAAAAAAAGATATAGGAAGTTTATATTATGGTGTTTGTGTTATCAAAATTATATCAGATGTTACCTGAAACTATAAAAAATCATCCAAAGATGATTGAATTAGTTCAGAAATTTAACAACAACAATAAATTTAGGGAAATAGAATCACATTATAGAATGCTAGATTTAATATTCAGTAGTTGTGATATTAAGGCAACAGGTACCATGAGACAGATACAATTGTTATCATTAGAATTACTTAGATTATTTGATAACATATGTCAAAAATATGAATTAAAATATTGGCTAGATTATGGAACATTACTTGGAGCCATACGTCATGGTGGATTCATTCCATGGGATGATGATATAGATATTGGAATGTTAAGAGAAGATTATAATAAATTAGTCGACGTATTTCCAAAAGAAATAGAAAAGATTGATGGATTAAGTGATAAAATAATAATATCAAAATTAACAAAACCACAAGATACCACAAATTACAATGAATTAGACCAACTTAATAGTCATACATTCATATTATTTTTCCAATGTGCATTTAAAAAACCATTTGTACATTTTGATGTATTTCCAAAGGATTATATCGAAGATTGTGGTCTAACTCCCGATAGAAATGATAAACAGACAGAATTACAAGTTGAACTTAGAAATAACATTATTAATGGTACTTGGACATTTGATGAAGGATTAGCTATACAAAATAAGAAGATGAAATTCACAACAGATAAAACATCCCATATTTCTGATGCTATTGATGGATTACATAACAATATACACAATAGAATCTATAAAACTGATTATGTTTTTCCATTAAATAAAATAGTATTTGAGGATTATGAATTTTCATGTCCTAATGATTATGAAGAATATCTTCCACTAATATATGGCCCTGAATACATGCATATTCCACATATTGCCCTTGATCATAATACAACAGGATTTGTAAAAGGTCAATATAATAACATAAAAAAAGATATGGATTATGGATTTGAAGAATCAATAGCATACTTAAAAAGAATTAATGATGAATTTAATTGAAATTCATTACTCTTTTTTAGCAACAATACGTATTAACATTGGATCATCATCTTTATAAACAGATAATCCTTGACTTTCTAATTGATAAATAACATTCAATCCATTTTTTTCTAATTTATTTACTGTTTCTTCAAAATCCAAGTATCTACGATAATGTGTTGTTACATTTTCAGTATTACTAATTCTCTCACCCTTAGAAAACATTGGATCATTAATACTACGTACTTCTAAAAAAAACAGGCCCTTATTATTTAATTGAGAACTTATCCATTTAATTACTCTGTATTCTGCTTCTTCATTAATAGAATGTAGAGTAAAACGTGAATATATATAATCATATGTATTATCTAGATTTAAATTTGTGAAATCATCAGCCTTAAATTCAAGATTATATAAGCTATATTTATGATTTAAGTAATCCATTTCTGTTTCTACTTGATCTACTGCAGTTACGCGTACACCATTGTTTGCAAAAAAAACACTGTCTCTACCATTTCCACATCCTAATTCTATAAGTGATTTACCTGGACGTAGAAAACCACTAGTAAACTTTGCAAATGTTGAGGGATCTACTGGATTTGGATTTTTTTTATAGTACTCTTCCCAATAATATTTATCATTCATAAGTAGTTATATGAAAATTATTTTATTTAAAATATTTTATTAAATAAACAAATTCCTAAAAATAAGTTAACACTAGAAAATTTATTTTAAGATATAAAATACTAAAAAATAAAGTATCCTTAATTATATAGTTTTACTTAGATATTTCTGTTATTTAATGTATCTTCCTTAAATAGCAAATATAAATACAACAATATTCTTTATCATCATAATACTTTAAAAACAACAGAAAAAAAAGTTATATTAAGCTTAAATCTTTATAAAAAATACAATACTATTGAAACTACTTTTTTAAAACTTAAATAAAATAAAAAAGATATATAAATTTAATGTTAATATAAGTAATATATTACTATTTTTTTAAGGAAATATAAGGAGAAATAATATAATGGATGTTGCTAGCGCTTATGAAGGAAAAACAATACTTGTTACAGGGGGAGCAGGTTGTGTTGGAAGTAATTTAACTAAAAAACTTGCACAATTTAATCCTAAAAAGATAATTATTTTAGATAATTTATCTTCTGCATACACATGGAATATACCTAAAGATGATTCTATTGAATTTATTGAAGGAGACATATGTGATGATCAAGTTTTAAAATGGGTATTTAAACAGAAGCCAGACTTTGTTTTCCATTTAGCAGCACATTTTGCAAATCAAAATTCTGTTGATAAACCTGAACTAGATTTAAAAGTAAATGGTTTAGGTATTCTAAAAGTATTAGAATATGCACAATTAACTGGTGTTGAAAGATTTGTATACTCCAGTAGTGGTTGTGGTGTTTATGGTTTAGATTCTAAAATGCCATTTGAAGAACATGATATTAGTATTAGTCTACATACACCATATCAGGTTACTAAATTATTAGGAGAATTATATACTAATTATTTCCATAACCTATATGATCTACCTATTGCTAATGCAAGATTTTTCAATGTATTTGGTCCTGGAGAAGTTCCTGGAAAATATAGAAATGTTATTCCAAACTTCATGTATTGGGCTATGAATAAACAAGCATTACCTATTACTGGTAATGGTAGTGAAACTCGTGACTGGACATATGTTGATGATATAATTCAAGGTCTTACAAGACTTGGTGTTGTTGATAAGGCTATTGGTGAATCTATAAATCTTGGTTCTGGTAAAGATCACAGAGTTATTGACATGGCAAACAAAGTCAATGAATTATGTGATAATGAAGCTGGAATTGAATATAAAGAACGTAGAGATTGGGATGCTAAAAATAAACTCTTATCATCCATAGATAAGGCTAAAAAAATATTAAAATACAACCCTGTTCATACATTTGAGGAAGGTCTTGAAAATACCCATGAATGGTTTGTAAATAACTGGGATAACATACAAAAAAGTGCAGAATTTTAATTAAATTTGATTGATATGGAATAGAACTAAAAGAGGTGAAATAGTTATGAGAATATTAGTTGTACAAGAATCAGATTGGATAAAAAGAAATCCACACCAACAACATCATTTAATGGAATTATTAGGTCTTAGAGGACATGAAATTAGGGTAATTGATTATGAAGTTGACTGGAAAATTGATGATGATTCAAATCAAGGATATAAAAGTCCTAGAAAAGTCTTTAAAAAGTATAAAAAGGTTTATAATACAGATAATATCACTGTAATTAGACCACCTCTTGTTAGAGTTCCTATTCTTAACTACCTTTCCATACTTCACTATCATAAAAAGGAAATAAAACGTCAAATAAAAGAATTTAATCCAGATATTATAGTTGCATTTGGTATTTTAAATGCTAATATTGCATCACGACTTGCCAAAAAATATAATATACCGTTTGTATACTACTTTATTGATGTTTTACATCAATTAATTCCTGAAAAGAAATTTAGATCATTGGGTAAACTAATAACTAAAAATACCATTAGTAAGGCCTCATATGTTCTTACTATTAATCGTAAACTTCATGAAGCTGCAATTGATTTAGGTGCTAATCCACATAAAATGGCTATTATTGGTGCTGGAATCAATTTAAAACAATTCAACTTTAAAAAGCATAATGGTTATAAAATTAGGAAATATTATCGTATAGATAACGATGACATTGTGTTGTTTTTCATGGGATTTTTATATGATTTTGCTGGACTTAAAGAATTAGCAATAGAATTAGGTAAAAATAAACAGAAGTATCCTAATATTAAATTGTTAATTGTTGGCGATGGAGATGCCTATGAAACATTGAAATTAATCCAACATAAGTATAAATTAGAAGATCAAATGATTCTTACAGGACGTCAAAAATATAAAATCATGCCTGATTTAATTGGTGCCAGTGATATTTGTATTCTTCCTGCATACAAGGATGAAATTATAATGCAGGACATTGTTCCTATAAAATTATATGAATACATGGCTATGAAAAAGCCTGTTATTGCCACTAGACTTCCAGGTCTTGTTGCTGAATTTGGAGATAAGAATGGTCTTATTTATATTAATAAACCTGAGGAAGTTCTAACAGTAGCTACTATGCAACTTAAGAATAAGCGTGATATTGCAAATACTGGTTCTTTGGGTTATAATTTTGTTAAAGAAAACGATTGGAGTAAACTTACAATTGAATTTGAAGGTATTTTAGAAAATTTAGTTCTTGATTTATTATTAAAAGATATTTAATTATCTTATTATTTTTAAGTGATTTATTATGAATATATTACAAGTTATTCCCTATTTTGCATTTAAAAGAGGAGGAGATGTGAATGTATGTTATAATCTCTCTAAACAATTAACAAGTATGGGCCATAATGTTACTATTTTAACTACTACTTTTGAGTATAATAAGGAAGATACTGATTTAGTAGATAATCTTACAATGGTACCTATTGATTATGAATTTAATTTAGCATTGTTTATTTATTCTCCTAAAATGAAAAAATGGCTTGATAAAAACATAACAAAATATGATATTATTCATTTACATGAACTTAGAAGTTATCAAAACAACATAGTTATAAAATATGCTAAGAAGTATAACATTCCATATGTACTCCAACCCCATAACTCAACTCCAAAACATGTAACAAAAACATTAATAAAACATATATACGATATTTTCTATGGAAATAACATAATACAAAATGCTACAACAACAATTGCAGTATCAAAAGAAGAAGCACAATATGATAAACAAATGAAAGCACATGATGTTCGAGTAATCTACAATGGAATGAATACAAAGGACTATGAAAATCTACCAGAAGATGGAACATACAAAGATAAACACATACATTCGCCATACATACTCTATTTTGGAAGATTAGATAAATTAAAAGGAATTGAAAACATAATAAAAGCATTTTCATTACTTCCAGAACGATATGATGAATATAAACTAGTAATTGCAGGAAAAAGTACACCATACAAAGAAAGATTAGAAAAAATTATAGAAACAAGAAATATAGAAGAAAAAGTTATATTCACAGGATTTATTAAAGAAGAGGATAAAATAAGCATATATCATGATGCAGATGTATTTGTTAATCCAGTTGAATATATGGGTGGTGTTGCAATAACAGTATTCGAATCAATACTTGCAGGAACTCCTGTTGTTGTTACAAAAGAATCTGGAGAATTAATAGATATTATGAATGCTGGAATTACAGTTGAATATGGTAACATAAATCAATTAAAATATGCTATTATAGAAACTATTGAAAATAAGCCACTTGCAAAAAAACATGTTCTTAATGGACAGGCATATATTCATAAAAATCTTAAATGGACCAGTGTTGCAAATAAAATATTGAAAGTATATGAAGATGCTCTAAATAAAGAATAAAGAGGACTATTATGACAAAAATACTGTTAATATGCCATGATATACCCTCCCTGAGTGTAGGTGCAACACTACCTATATATCATTTAATAAAACAATTGGGAAGTAAACATGAAATCCATTTAATATCATTTGATTCTGAAAAATATTCTCTAGATTCTATTAAAGATAAGTTATCTACAACCAATACCCTAAAAATACCAGAATATCATTCACTTAAAAACCAACTCAAATACACACTTAAAAATATGATTTGTCTTGATAACTTAAAAACACACAGTTTTCTAAATTATTATTATAAAAGTAGTATGAGTCATTTAATAAATAGAAAAGTGGACGCAGAAAACTTTGATATTGTAATTACTGATATGCCAATGGCTTTCTATGCTAAAAATATTAAAATTCCAAAGATAGTATATGCATTTGATGCTGTTTCAAACTACAATTATAACATGTATAAAAAGGCAGATACTCTCTTTAGTCGTATTTACTGGTATCTTAACTACTATAAAATTCACAGATATGAAAGAATATATAATCTATTTGATTCATGCATAGTTGTAAATAAGAAGGATAAAACTTTATTAGAAAGAGATGTTGATATTTCAATAAATGTTATTCCAAATGGTGTTGATACAAATTTCTTTAAAAACAAAAATCAAACAAGAAGTAAACTAGTATTTCTAGGAGATATGAGTACACCACCAAATAATGATGCAGTAAAATACTTCGTAGATAATATTTATCCACTTGTCCTAGAAAAAAGGGATGTTGAATTTATTATTGTTGGACGAAATCCCTCTGATTATATTAAATCATTAGATAAAAATCCTCATATTACAGTTACAGGTTCAGTTGATGATGTTAGAGAATATCTTAAATATGGAATTATATTCATCACACCAATGATATCAGGTACAGGAATTAAAAATAAGATTCTTGAAGCTATGAGTATGAACCTGCCAGTTATATCAACATCAAAGGGAATTAGTGGAATTTGTGCAGTAGATAATAGGGATTATTTAAATGCAGATAATGAAATAGAATTTAATGATGCAATTATCAAATTATTAGATAATAAGAAATTATATAAATACATTGCAGATAATGGTCATGCTCTTGTTGAGAAGAAATATTCATGGACTACTTCAATGAATAAATTAGATGATATAATCACTAAAATAGTAGAGAATAAGAAGTCTTAGATGTTATTACAATATAACCTTTTGATATTATATATTAGTAATAACAAATAATTATAATAATAGATCATAAGTGTTAATACTTATGTAAAAATAAGGGATTGTAGAGAATATGAAAGTTTCATTTGTTATACCAGCATTGAATGAAGAAGGAATCGTAGGTAAAACAATAAAAAGTATACCAGTAGATGAGATAGAAGAAGCAGGATATGATGTAGAAATTATTGTTGTTAATAATAATTCTACTGATAACACAGCACAGGAAGCAAAAGATGCTGGAGCTACAGTATTTTTAGAAAAAAATAGAGGATATGGTAACGCATATATCCGTGGATTTAAGGAAGCTACTGGAGATATTATTATAATGGGTGATGCTGATGGAACATATCCCCTTGAACAATCAATGGATTTCATAAATTACATTGTAGATGATGGAAGTGACTTTGTAATAGGTTCTCGTTTTAAAGGTACAATTGAAAAAGGTGCAATGCCCGCACTTCACCAATATATTGGAAATCCATTACTTACAAAAATGTTAAATATACTCTTTAACTCTGAATATTCAGATACACATTGTGGTATGAGAGCCTTTACCAAAGATGCACTACATAAAATGAATTTAACAGCACCAGGTATGGAATTTGCAGTTGAAATGGTTATTGAAGCTAGAGAAAAAAATTTAAATATAAAAGAAATTCCAATATCATATAAAAAACGTGGTGGTGGAGAAGCTAAGTTAAGTTCATTTACTGATGGCTGGAGACACGTGAAATATATGTTGAAAAGAAGATTTGGTAATTAATAATACTCATAATCTACTTTTATTAAAATACCACTTCTTTTATAAGAACCTTGTTTTTTAAACATCCATATTTTTTAGAGGATTTAATCATGAAAATTGCATTTATTTATGATACTGCATATCCCTGGGTTACTGGTGGAGCAGAAAATAGAATATTTGAAATAGGTAAACGTCTTAGACTAAGAGGACATGATATTCATGTTTTTTCATTAGGTTACTGGATGGAAACTAAAGAATATTATGGACAAGAAACTATCAAATACAATGATATAACATATCATAGTGTGGGAAAACCAATGGAATTATATACCAAGGATGGATCCCGATCTATTAAGGAAGCATTATACTTTGCTAAGTGTTTAGTAAGTGTTAACTTCGATGATTTTGATATTGTTGATTGTCAAGGTTTTCCTTATTTTTCATGTTACACTAGCAAATTAAAAACTATGAATTCGAAAGCTAATCTTGTAATTACATTACATGAAGTATGGAATGATTATTGGTATGATTATATGGGTAGAAAAGGATTTTTTGGAAAGATAGTTGAAAAAGGAATTCTACATCTTACTGATAATGTTATCTGTGTTTCTACTGCCACATATGAAAATATGCTGGAGAATAATAAACCTTCTAATTCAATAATTATTTCAAATGGAGTGAATATTAATGAAATAATCTATTTAGATCCTAGTAAACAATACTGTGATGTTATATATGCTGGACGTTTAATTGCTGAAAAACACGTGGATTTACTAATTAAAGCCATGAGAAAGGTTGTAGATGTACATCCTTATGCAAAATGTTTTATTGTAGGAGAAGGCCCAATGGAAGATTATCTAAAACATATTGTATCAACACTTGAACTTGAGAAAAATGTCTTCTTTTTAGGATTTTATAAAAATAAAGAAGATTTATATAAAACACTTAAAAGTTCATCAATACTAGTACTTCCATCATTAAGAGAAGGTTTTGGAATCATTGCAATCGAAGCAAATGCCTGTGGAGTTCCTGTTATTACAGTGAATGCTAAAATGAACGCTGCAAAGGATTTAATAAACGAAGATAATGGTTGGATAATTAATGATAATGTCGATAGCTTAGCTATTCTTATCAACCAATTGATTAGTGATGGAATTTCATATAATAAAAGAAATTTATGTAGAAAAAGTGCTAAGAAATATGATTGGAACAGTATCGCAGCAAAAACTGAGAATTATTATTTGAAAATCCTAAAAAATAATTAGATTACCTATTATCTAATTTTTTGCTTATAAAGTTCTATTTTTTAATTTTCTATTAATAAACTACTTTAAAATAAAGATAAAAAAGATTGATTATTTAATTTTCAGTATCCCCTTCATCATCAAGTTTCTTAAAATACCTAACATATCTAATAGGAAAAGTATAACAACACAATAAAAGCATTGCAATCCCCATTAATCTCCATTGTTCAAAACAAAGAGCAACCAATGTTAAACTTAAAATTGATATACAACGTGATATTATAAATACTTTAGAAGCAGTTGATTTTCTAATTAATTCATCATTTTTTTTT